>CAYWZO010000037.1:0-16702 GCA_964462865.1 uncultured Dehalococcoidaceae bacterium
TTACGGACACTACGCCCTGAACGTAGCGCGTCTGCCATTCCGCCACCTCGGCCCTAGATGATATATTGTAGCAGCTAATGAAGCTATTTTTCAAGACACCCGTATCAGACTTCAGGCAAATTGACAGTAACTCAATCGTAATGTATGATGAAATATTATCGTCCTGTAATCATCATACAACCACGCTGTTTTTCCTACAGTTAAGTTGTGTTCGTTATTCCGCAGAAAGAAGCAACCTTACAGCATGGCAGATACCAGCACGTCAGTAAAGAAAATATCAATCGATAATAAGGACTGGACGAAAGGCCCGGTTCTGCGGAATATTTTATTGCTTTCCTGGCCCATGGCGATGATGGAAACGCTATTCGTCGTCAGCCAGATATTCGATCTGGTATGGGTGGGGAGGCTGGGGTCAACGGCCATAGCGGGCCTGGGTGTTGCTTCCATTATCGTAATGATTATCATGTCTATGGATTTCGGGCTGGTTGTAGGCGCCCGGGCCATGATTGCCCGGTATGTGGGGGCGGGAGATATCGCGACCGCCAATCATATCGCCGCGCAGGCTTTGAGCTTCGGTTGCGTCTGGAGTCTATTAATGACGGCCTTGGGCATGGGCCTGGCAGAACCGGTGATGAGATTGCTGGGATTAGAGGCTAATGTGATTGCTGAAGGCGTGGCTTACATGCGTCTTACCTTTGCCGGCTGGATAACCATGGATATCATGATAATCGTCCTCTATATTGTTCAGTCTTCCGGAGATGCCATGCGGCCGCTAATTCTGGAGGTACTAACCAGGGTTATTCATATAGCGCTTTGCCCTTTCCTCGTTCTGGGTTTGTGGGAATTTCCTCGAATGGGTATCAGCGGCGCCGCTTTGAGCAGTGTCATCGGCCAGGTGGTGGGGGCAGCGCTGGCGCTGTGGCTCCTTTTCGGAGGCGGAACACGCCTGCATGTAACCCGGAAGGATTTTCGCCTTGACCTGAAAATCATCGGGCGCATTTTGAAGATTGGATTTCCTGCGTTGGTGACTAACCTTCAAAGGTCGTTGGGAATGTTTATCATCACCTGGTTAATTGTACCTTTTGGTACTCTGGCAATAGCGGCCAACAGCGTTGTTTCCAGGGTGGAAATGTTCGTCATGCTGCCCGGTTTCGGGCTGGGGATGGGGGCCGGCGTACTGGTGGGACAGAACCTGGGCGCCGGTCAACCAGAAAGGGCGGAGAGAAGCGCCTGGCTGGCCGCCGGTATCCTGGAAGGTTTCATGATAGTCTGCTCGGCATTGATTCTGGCCTGGGCCGAAGGTGTCGTAGGACTTTTTACCGACGACCCCGAGTTGATACAATTAGGCGGTACCTTTTTGAGAATAGCCACGGCGGGATTTTTCGTGATGGCTTTCTCCTCTGTGTTACAGAGCTGCATCGCCGGTGCCGGTGATACGGTACCCAACATGATATTTGTATTTATTATGTACTGGGCGGTGCAGTTGCCCCTGGCGCTTCTCCTTTCAAAGTATACCGGTCTTGGCGTTCTGGGAATACGCTGGGGGATGGCCAGCGGCGTTGCCGTCGGCTCTGTAATCTACATTTCATATTTCAGGCTGGGAAGATGGAAATTAAAGAAGGTATAATGGCTCCACCTGCTTAACCGAAACCGTAGAACGTGGCCACTTCCTCCAGGGGCTCACGGTCGGAGCGCAGCTTGTTCCTCATCTTTTCCCAGTCGGGATAGCCGATGGCTATTCCCAGCGCCAGCAGCTTGTCCTGGGGGATACCGAGAACTTCCCTGATAATGTCAGGATAGACAACGGCCTGGGCTTGGGCTATGGTGCCCAGCCCATAGCTGGTGGCCAGGAGCATGATGTTCTGCACCACCGCCCCGCAATCGTACAAAGGCCAGACATTGATGCCTTTTTCCTGGTAGAAGAATGCCCGCCCGACGAGCAGGTAGATACAGGCCGGGGCGCCGTAGTGCCGGAAATTGTACGTGTCGCGGTCTTTGAACTCGGCCTCGGTCATAAAGTCCTTCTCCTTGGTCATTAGCCGGCGTATACGGGAGATGTACGGTTCGGGGAAAACGTAAGGCCGGACAATATCGGAATTCCTTTGCTGCCTGGCACGGTTTAAAAAACCGTCCTGTATTTCCTTGAGCTTCTTGCCGCCGGCAATGGCGAACTCCCAGGGCTGGGTGTTGGCCCAGGATGGTGCCCATAGGGCATCACCGATTATCTTTTTAAGCAAGTCCAGCGGCACGGGGTCCAGTTTAAAGGCGCGGATACTTTTTCTTTCTCTGATAGCTTGTAGTAAGTCCATAGTGTTCATCCCCCTTTAAATGACGCCTGAATCTTTTTACTATACCATCCGCCCTACCTCATAACCGTCCCAGATTGCCCCCATGATATTGCGCGCTTCCCGGCAATCGCCGATAGTGTAGAGCCGGGCAAAGCGGCCGTTGAGCCTACGGGATAGCGTGTCATCGGGTTGCAGGCCGACGGCCAGTACGACGGTATCGGTCTTCACGGTCCTGACGGCACCGTTACCGGTAACTTTTACACCTCCGGCGATGATGGCGTTGACGCAGGTGTTTGTCAGCACTTTCACCTTGTTCAGTGCCAGCAGGTCGAGGAGCATGAAGCGGTTCATGCGGGGTACGGAAAGGCCGCCGGTCATCAGCTCCGGCAGCATCTCGATGATGGTTACCTGCTTCCCCTTTTCCGCCAGCCACAAAGCGGTCTCGCAGCCCACCAGGCCTCCCCCGACGACGATGATGTTCTGCCCCGCCTTTTTCCGGCCGAGTAGCAGTTCGGTACAGGTAAAGACGTTGTTTCCATTGATGCCGGGGATGGCCGGGATACATGGTTTCGACCCGGTGGCCATGATGACGGCGTCGGGGCTTTCTTTAGCCACCAGCTCTGCCGATGCCTCGGTTCCCAGTTTTAAAGCCACGCCCAGCTTTTTAAGCTGGGTCCGGTACCATTTCAGCAACGTATCCAGGTCTTTTTTAAAGTCCGGCACCGAGGCCTCGTGTAAATGACCACCCAGGTCTTTTTCTTTTTCGTAGATGACCACCCGGTGGCCCCTGGCGGCGGCGGCCCTGGCCGCTTCCATGCCGGCGATGCCGCCGCCGATAACGACGACCTTATCGGGTTTCTCCGCTTTTTGCAGTCGGTATTGCCTCTCCCGACCACATGACGGATTGACCGCGCAGCTAAGGGGTCGGCCGCTCATGAATCTCCAGAGGCAGCCGTCATGGCACCCGATACACGGGCGGATGTCTTCGGCCCTGCCCTCGGCGGCCTTGACCGCCCAGTAGGGGTCGGCCAGCAGGCCCCGGCCCAGGGCGACCATATCGGCTTCTCCGGAGGCGATGACCTTTTCGGCCAGTTCCGGCACTTCCAACCTGCCCACGGCAATGACCGGGATTTTTACCGCTTTTTTAGCCAGGGCGGCCATGTCTACCATGTGGCCGTGCTGCTGGTAGACCGGCGGGTGCGCCCAGTACCAGCTATCGTAGCAACCGGCATCCACGTGCAGCGAATCGAAGCCGGCGGCTTCGAGGAGCCTGGCCATCTCGATACCCTCTTCGATATCTCGCCCGGCCTCTTTAAAGCGTTCGCCCGGGAGCGCGCCGGAGTTAAGCGCTTTCATATAATGTTTCAACCCGAAGCGGTACTGCACCGGGAAGTCGGCCCCCGCTCGCTCCTTGATGATTTTCAGGACCTCGATGGGAAATGTCAGCCTGCCCTTCAGGTCGCCGCCGTATTTGTCCGTCCGGTGGTTCCAGATGGCCGTGGTAAACTGGTCAAAAAGATAGCCCTCGTGGCCATGCAGCTCGATGCCGTCCACGCCGGCGGTGGCCATGATAGCGGCGGCATCGCCGAAGGCCTCGACGATGGCCTCGACCTCGGCCGTCTCCAGGGGCCGGCAGGTTATGGCGGGGTCATAATAATAAGGTATGGCCGAGGCGGAGACAGGCTGTGCTCCGGGCACCCATGCCCCTCCGACGCGCCCGAAACCGGCCGTGAGCTGCACGAATATCTTCGTACCCAGGGCATGCACGGCTTCGCTCATCTCCCCGAAGGGTCTTAGCGAGTTACGGTTGATGCCGTGATTCCAGGGACCGATGCTCCCGAATTCATTTTTAACCTGAAAGAGCCCGGTTATTATCAAGCCGGTGCCGCCCCTTGCTCTTTCAACGTAATATTCGATACCGCGCGGACCAGGATTACCATCTAGCTCGGTCAGTCCCACGATGCCCATCGGTGCCATGGCTATTCTGTTTTTGACGGTCACTCTGCCGATGTTAATAGGTTCAAATAATTTCGGGTAGGAAACCATGATTACATGCCCCTTTCATTTATCAAGATTAAAGCCCATCGGAAAAGATAACAGCCCGGATAAATAATCTTATCATTTTCTCCTGAATATTGGTACTGGACTAAAAGCCTAATATTGGAATCACGGTCTGGCTGTCTGCTATAATGCCCAGTAAAGGTGTTGAAAACATGTTGGCTGTTGAAGTAAGTCATGTCGTTAAGTCATTCGCGGATAAGGTGGCGGTTGACGACCTATCATTTGACGTAGCTCCGGGCGAGATATTCGGCCTGATTGGTCCTAACGGCGCAGGCAAGACGACGACCATCAGGATGATGATGGATATTATCAAGCCGGATTCCGGCGTGGTGACCGTCCTCGGTGAAAAGCTCACGGAAGCGGCCAAGAACCGGCTGGGGTATCTGCCGGAGGAAAGAGGGCTGTATAAGAAGCTAAAGGTCATCGATTCCATCCTTTACCTGGCCTCGCTCAAAGGCATGGGCGAGCCGGTGGCCGCCGTAAAGGCCGCACAATTGCTCGGTCAAACGGGCATGCTACCGCACCAGGGCAAAAAGATAGAAGAATTGAGCAAGGGCATGGGGCAGATTATCCAGTTCATCGTCACCATTATTCATGACCCGCAGCTCGTTATCCTGGACGAACCCTTTTCCAGCCTCGACCCGGTCAACACCGAGCTATTGAAAGGGATGGTCATCGACCTGAAAAACCAGGGCAAGGCCGTCATCATGAGCACCCACCAGATGAACCAGGTGGAGGAGCTCTGCGACCGTATCCTGATGGTGGACAAAGGCCGCTCCGTTCTCTACGGGAACCTGGCCGATATCAAGACGAGGTATCGAAACAACTCGGTGTTCGTGGATTTTCAGGGAGAGCTGGGTGAAATACCGGGGGTCACCGGACGGCGTACCTATCGGAATCATGTTGAGCTGTTCCTGGACGAGCAGACAACCCCGCAGCAGCTTCTGGAGCGGTTAGTCAGCCGTGGCATTGTCATTAACCGGTTTGAAATGGCCAGCCCTCCCCTGAACGAGATATTCCTGAAGGTGGTGGGGGAAAACCATGAATAAAACTGCCCTGATATTCCGGCATGAGCTGCTTTATACGATTAGAAGGACAGGTTTCATTATACTGACCCTGGCCCTGCCGGTGCTGGCCCTTCTGGGTATTGGAGTATTCCATATTATATCAGGTGTTGTGAAGCCTCCGGAGGAAATAACCAGAATCGGATACGTCGATGAGGCCGGGAACATCAATCAGTTTACTGACCAGGGGAACCTGACTTTCGTTCCCTACGATAGTCCGGCCGCTGCCCGTCAGGCTTTAGTAGACAACGATATCAAGGAATACTTTATCATCCCGGCTAATTTTCTCTCTACCGGAGCCATCAGTCGGTATACCACCGAAAAAGAGGTCACTCGTCCAGAAGCAACTATCGGTGTAATCAAGAATTTCATTTCGAGCAATCTGTTGGCGGGGAGAATTTCACCCTCCGAAATCAAATTCATTGAGTCTCCCCTCAACCTGGTAACCACCATATTGACGCCATCCGGTACCGTGGCTCCAGAGCAGGGCGGGCTTTCAAATCTGCTTGTTCCCAGCGTTTTCGGCGTCCTCCTGGCGTTGGCTCTCTCCTTTTCTTCGGCTTATGTGATCCAGGGCCTCGGAGAAGAGAAAGAGAACCGTCTGATGGAGATTTTATTATCTTCGATCAATACGCGGCAGTTGATAGTCGGGAAAGTAATGGGTATCGGAGCAGCCGGACTGGTCCAGGTGATCATCTGGGTAATCTCTATACCCCTGCTGTTGAACCTGGCATCTTCATCCATCGGCGGTTTTCTCACTACAATAAAGATACCGGCCAATTTCCTGGCGTTGGGTATAGTATATTTCATCCTGGGCTACCTGTTATTCGCCGTGCTTTCGGCCAGCGTCGCCGCCATCAGCCCCACCGCCCGGGAAGCACAGGGACTGGCAGCCATCTTCACCCTTTTCTCGATAGCGCCATTCTGGTTTTTTTCTTTGCTCATGTTGTTCCCGAACAGCCCGGTATGGATTGTCTTCAGCATTTTCCCGTTCTCTGCGCCTGTGTTAGTGATGTTAAGACTGGGTATGGTAGGTATTCCCACCTGGCAAATAGCTGCCAGCATGGCCGTTTTAGTATTATCCATTGTAGGCGGGTTGTTACTAGCGGCCAAGCTTCTGAGGACTTACTTACTCATGTACGGGAAAAGGCCCGGCCTGGGCGAAATTGTCCGCAGTTTCCGCAGCAGCTAGTTTCCCGGTAAGGCCCTCTTTTTAACTTCTATTGACGGTATTTCCCGGAATATTCACGATTTGTTTACGCCACAGTGTGCGGGTGTTTATGCTTTATTGCTGTTTCCGAGGGTATGATGACATGGAATCATACGATGGAAAAGCAAAAAGTGGGCGGTATGGCTTTACTCTGGACGGAAATCAGGCGCTATTATACCGTAGCCGAGTACAAAAAGTGGTTGACCCTGAGAATGGCCTATGTAATGCTCCAGGCGGCCGATTTACTGATGACCTGGTTCGCGGTGCAGGCCGGCTATGAAGAACTGAACCCGATTGTCAGAGGATTTATGGCTACGCCACTACAGCTGGTGATGTTCAAGTTCGTTGTCCCGCTGGCGATTGCCTGGCTGGTACCGGCCCGCCTGTTGCTCCCGGCGCTAGGGCTGTTGGTTGCGGTTATCGGTTTCAATATCACCGAATTGTTCTTATTGCTTTTTCCCTGACCTGTTTTTACTTGCTGGGATAACGCCTCAATAATTACCTCCGTACCGGATGGACGCCCCGTTTTCCGTATCGCCGAGCACCTTCAGGCGGCGTAGCTTTAATATCAGATAGACTTCCCGGCCGGCAGCCAGACCCATTTCCTGGGCTAATTCCTTGTACATTTCGGCGGTGACCTCTATATTCCCTACCTTAATGTTGAGCCTGGCCATGGTGGTATTGAGCTCGATGGCGGTAATGACGCCCTGGAACCTGTTCACCGCCGGTCCGGGCGGCAGAATATCGGAAATATAGACATCCCGGGGGGAAATGGCAATTTTCTCAAGTGGGCCTTCATCGTGAGGGATAACAATCTGCAGGCCGCCGCAATTCACTTCCATCAGGCCGGGCACCAGCTGCCGGCAGGAATCGCAGTACAGGATATTGAGTGAGCCGATAAAATCGGAGACCGCCTCCGTCCCCGGTGCGAAGAATATTTCCTGGGGACGGCCTACCTGCTCTATTCTGCCCTCGTTCATGACGGCCATGCGGTCAGCCAGTTCTTCGGCCTCGGCGTGGTTATGGGTGATGTGGACGGTGGTCACGCCGAGTTCCCGGTGGATACGGTGCAGTTCCAGCCGGAGATAGTTGGAGGTCTGCACGTCCAGGGCATTGAGCGGCTCGTCCATGAGAAGAATCTGCGGTGAGGTAGCCAGGGCGCGGGCCAGGGCGACACGCTGTTTTTCCCCGCCGCTAAGTTTCAGTGTATCCCGGTCGAGCAGGTGGGTGATTCCCAGCAATTCGGAGAGCATCAACATACGCCTCCGGGCTTCCGGCCGGGACTGTCTATCCCTTTTCAATCCGAACAGGATGTTCTCTTGCACATTAAGGAAAGGGAAAAGGACATAGTCCTGGGGGACATAACCTATGTTCCTCTCTTCCGGGGCCAGGCGGGTGACATTGGTACCATCAATCCAGATTTCGCCTTTCCTGACCCGGTGAATCCCGGCCAGACATTCCATGAGGACGGTTTTACCGGCGCCGGACGGGCCCAGGACGACGAAATATTCCCGGTCCTGAATGGTCAGGTTCAGGTTGCGGAGCGCAAACTCGCCTATGTTTATAAAAAGGTCTTTGATTATTATCATATACCGTACCTGCGGCCGGTAATAACGCGGATTAATAGCAGAGCTGCCAGAGAAAGCACCACCAGGATAAGTATCAGGGCGACAGCCTGTCCCGTGTTGGCGGAAGCGAGGGAGAGGTAGATGGATATCGGCAGGGTCTCCGTTCTCATGGGGGTGGCTCCAGCCAGCGTCACCGTGGCCCCGAATTCGCCGGTCGCCCTGGCCCAGGTAAGTATCATTGAGGCAATGATGCCGTTCCTGGCAAGGGGCAGGACCACTCTTAGAAAGGCTTCCGGCTGGCTGCACCCCAGGGTGCGGGCGACCTGCTCGTAGCGCATATCGATGCCGTCGAAGGTGGACTTGAGCAGGCGTATGGCCAGGGCGCTGATGATGGTAAACTGGGCCAGCACGATGCCCGGGACGGAAAAAACAAAGCGGATGACATTGTTATTAATGGCGGTGCCCAGCGGGGTATTGAAAAACACCAGCAGAGCGGCTCCCAGGGCGATAGGGGAGACGACAATCGGCAGGTCGAGCAGGCTGTCCACCAGGTTTTTACCGAAAAAATTATTCTTGGAGATAGCATAAGCCACCGGGATAGCGATAACGATGGCCAGGATAGTGGAGATAGTGGCGGTAATCAGCGAGAGTTTGATGGCGAAGAGCGTTTCTGAAGATACGAGCGTGGCGCCGATATTGTGCCAGTCGGTATAGGTCAGCAGGGAAATAATCACCACCACGAAGAACAGGGCCAGCAAAGCCAGGACGCTGACGGTGGCAGCCCTGAACACCCTGTCACCGCGGTCGCCGTGAAGGAAGTCAAACATAAGTTAAGACCTTTAAAAAGTTATTTAATGAACGCTTTATAGGCATCGGGAAGCTGATAATCACCTCCGATTTTAGCACCCGGGGCATACTTGCGGGCTTCGGCCTCGGTGACGTCGTAGCCCCATTTGCGGAAAATATTTTGGCCAGCAGCGGAAGTCAGGAAGTCGATGAAAGCCCCGGCGGCCTCTTTTTCCTGGGAAAAAGTGGCGATAGCGGCCGGGATATAGGCCAGCCGGGGGAGCTGCTCCGGCTGGAGATAGACGGCCTCGATATTTTCCGGGTTCCAGCTATGGAAAATGCTCCATCCCATGATGGCGTCCACCGATTTTAACGAGATAAGCGCTGCAGTGTTGGCGCAGCTGGACGCCTGGGTAATGATGTTCTTATATACGTCGTTAAGAAGGTGGTTGCTTTCCAGGATTTCCACGGCGTAGAGGCCCACGCACACGGTAGCCGGATTGCCGATGCCAACGGTGATGCCGGGACCGGTTAGGTCGGCCAGCGAGCGGATGTTTTTAGGGTTGCCGGGCTGGGTGCAGATAGCGGGCACCAGGTAAGCCACAATCTTCATGGTGGCGGGTTCGGTGACGCGCTTGGCGTTGGCTTTTTCCAGGTAGTCCGGTGAGCCGGGGATGTATAAATCGCCTGTTTGCGACAGTTCCATCTGGGAGAGCACCGTCCCCGAGCCGCCGTAGGTGAGGTAGACTTTAACGCCGGTCTGGCTCTCGAAGGCTGCGGCGGCCTCGTCCATGGGAGGTTGGCTGGCGCTACCGACAAAGGCTGTAATGGTCTTTCCGACCAGCGAGGAAGTATTTTGAGTTAGTGTTACAGCAGTGGATGGCCCGGTACAACCGGCTACGGAAACAAGGACTAGCAGGCTGATGAGCAGGAATAGCACAACGAGATTAGTTCTGGACTTCATTTTCTCCTCTCCAATCCAGGGAGGTAGCGCCGTTTCCCGCGTTACCGTCGCTCCGCTTTGGCGGATACCGGCTGTTCTCCATATCCCGATTTCCCAGGGATTCAGGTAGAACAGCTCCGGAGAAACTGGTTTATCTTAGCATAAAGGTTATATTGTCGTCAATATTGCGTCGCTATGGTCGACTTTAAATTACTCCTGAATCTTTGAGGCGCGCAATTTCCTCGGAGGTCATTCCCAATAATTGGTCAAGCACCTCCTGCGTGTGCTCACCCAGCTCCGGGGAAATCCTTTCCGCTTTACAGGGCGTCCGGGAGAACTTGAATGGAGAGTTTACCACCTTCAAATCGCCAGCTTCTGGGTGGTGCAGGCTTATAATCATATCCCGGGCAGCTATCTGCGGGTCGGCGGCCACCCGGGCGATATCGTTGACCGGTCCGCAGGGTATGCTGGCCTGTTCCAGAGCTTCAATCCACTCGCGGGTTGTCCGGGTCTTCATGACTGAATTCAATATCGGTTCCAGCGCTTTGTAGTTCTGGGTACGCGCCCAGCCGTCGTGGAACCTCGGGTCGTCGATGATATCGACGCGGTCAATGGCGGCGCAGAAGAGCGGCCACTGGTCTTTAAAGCCGCCCCTTAAGGCCACGGCGATGTAGCCGTCACGGGTCGGGAAGGCCTGGAAGGGGGTTATCACCGGGTGTCTGGTGCCCAGGGCGCGGGGTATCTCGCCGGTGTTCAGGTAGCGGACGAAGGCATTCTCCTGGACGGTGACCTGGCAGTCCAGCATACTGATATCGATGTACTGTCCCAGCCCGCTTTTATGGCGTTCCTCCAGGGCGGCCAGCGTGGCGATACAGAGGAAAAGACCGGCGGCGATGTCACCATAAGAAACGCCTGGCCTGACCGGCGGGCCGCCTTCCTCGCCGGTGATGCTCATGACGCCGCCCATCGCCTGGACGACGACATCGAAGGCCGGTTTTTCAGCATAAGGCCCGTACTGCCCGTAGCCGGAACCGGAGACATAAATGATGCCGGGGTTCACCGCTCTAACTTTTTCGTAGTCGAGGCCGAGTTTCTCCATCGTACCGGGCTTGAAGTTCTCCACCAGCACGTCAGCGGTGCTGACCAGTTTCAGGAACACCTCAACTCCCGCTCCTTGGGACAGGTCCAGTGTAACGCTTTTTTTACCCCGGTTGAGACTTAAAAAATAGGTGCTGACGCCGTTAATCACTGGGCCGTTGCCCCGGGCGATATCGCCAACCCCCGGTCGCTCGATTTTTATAATTTCGGCCCCCATATCGCCGAGCAGCATCGTCGCGAAAGGGCCGAACAGCACCTGGGTCAAGTCGATGACTCTGATTCCGTCCAGCGGGCCCATGTTTTTTACCTCTTTTCCGTCAGCTTCACGCCATATTCTCGTACCATGGACACTTTAAGAGGCCGGCTGGCCTTTGTCAAGCCGCTACATTGACATCCTGACTGATGGAAATGTAATATAGTACCGAGCCGCCTTGCACGTTCCCTGAAAGCGCCACAATCCCAATGTAGAAAGGAAAGAAAGGCCCTAAATCGCTGGTGCTGATGGCGATGAAGGTGCCTTTTTCTGTGTAGAGCAGCGTTGATTATGTTCCGGGAAAGGAGATTAAGAGGTGAAGGGTATTAAAGAAAAGCTGACGGAGATAGCCGGCGAAGGAAACGTCCTGGATGCCCCGGAGCTAATGGAGACTTATGCCAGGGACCAGAGCTTCGTTTTGCCGCTGAAGCCCCGCTGTCTGGTCAGGCCAGGGAACGCGGGGGAGGTGCGGGCGATTGTGGACTGGGCCAACCAGACGCAGACGCCGCTGGTGCCGGTAAGCTCCGGCCCGCCACATTTCCGCGGTGACACCGTTCCCAGCGCCACCGGCGCGGTGATGGTGGATATGAGCGGCATGAATCGCATCGGCAGAATCGACCGTCGCAGCCGGACGGCCATCATCGAGGCGGGTGTGACCTATCCCCAGCTCCAGGCCGCGCTGGCCAAGAAGGGAATGAAGGTTTCCATGCCGCTGGCGCCGCGGGCGAACAAGTCAATTGTAACCGCTCTCCTGGAACGGGAACCCTCCCTTATCCCCAGGTACCAGTGGCTGGTACCGGAGCCTCTAAGGAACACGGAAATAATCTGGGGTAACGGCGAGTTGTTCCGGACCGGCGACGCTGGAAACGCAAAAAATCCTGATGATTACTGGAAGCATAAACATGCACCGATATCACTGGGCGGCCCGGGGCAGATGGACTACTGGCGGCTCGTTTCGGCAGCGCAGGGGAGTATGGGCATCGTGACCTGGGTATCGGTCAAGTGCGAGCTCCTGCCGCAGGTAAATAAGCTCTTTTTCGTTACCTCGCGAAAGCTGGATGAACTTCTGGATTTCGTATATAAACTGCTAAGGTTCAGGTTCGGCGATGAACTGTTAATATTGAACAATGTCAGTCTGGCGGCTATCCTCGGGGGCAAACCCGATGCCGTCAGAGCGCGGGCCACGGAATTACCGGCTTGGACGGTTCTGGTGACCATTGCCGGCCGGGAAAGGCTGGTTATGGAGAGGGTCGAATTTCAGGAAAAAGACATTTCAGACATTGCCCAGCAGTTCGGCTTGAAACTGGTGCCGGAAATCCCCGGGGCCAGGAACAACGAGGTAATGAAGGCAGTTTTCCAGCCCTCTAAGGAGCCTTACTGGAAACTCGGTTACAAAGGCGGCTGCCAGGATATCTTTTTCCTGACCACGCTCGAGAAAACACCTGATTTTGTGCAGGCGATGTACATCGCCGCTGAATCCTGCCAGTACCCTGTTTCGGATATCGGAGTGTACCTCCAGCCGGTGCACCAGGGCGCCAGCTGCCATTGTGAATTTTATCTCCCCTATGACCGGAATAATCCCACGGAAACCAGCCGGATGCAGGGATTCTTTAAACGGGCCAGTGAAGATATGCTCAAGCAGGGTGCCTACTTCTCCCGGCCCTATGGCATATGGGCGAATATGGCCTATAACCGCGATGCGCAGACCACGAACGTCTTGAGGAAGATTAAAGGCATCTTCGACCCTAACAACGTAATGAACCCCGGCAAGCTCTGCTTTTAGCTGAAAAGGAAATGAAGGAGGCATAGTAAAGTGGCATTAGAAGATTATCAGGCTGATATGGAGCGTTGCAGCCAGTGCTCCTACTGTAAGTTTATCCCGCTCGACCAGATTAAAAGCTGGAGGTTCGCCAAGGGCTGCCCCAGCATCGCCTATAGCAATTTTAATGCGTACTCGGCGCGCGGCCGGTTTGCGGTGGCGCTTTCGTTACTGAACAAGCAGAGCGAATACACCGAACGGGTCCAGGATATCGTCTTCAAGTGTCTTCTCTGCGGCTCCTGTGATGTCGCCGATAAAATCTGCCGCTACAACCTGGAGCCGTTACAGATGATGCACGAATTGCGCACCCGGCTGGTGGAAGACGGCCAGTTATTGCCCCAGCACATGGCCGTTATCGACCACCTCCGCCGGGAAGATAACATGATGATGGAACCCCGCGCCAGCCGCGGCGACTGGGCCGAAGGGCTGGATGTAAAGTATATCACCAGGGAGCCTGCCGAGGTCCTCTTTCATGCTGGCTGCCGTTACAGCTACGATAAAGAGTTCTGGCCGGTCATCAGGAATGCTGTGACCATCATGAAGGATGCCGGCGTGGATATTGGCATCATGGGTAAAGACGAGTCCTGCTGCGGCGCCCGGGCTTACTACATGGGCTATAACGGCGAGTTCGTCAAGTTTGCCGAAAACGCCATCGAGATGTGGAAGGCGGCAGGCATCAAGACAGTAGTGACCTCCTGCGCCGACGGCTATCACGCCTTCACGCGGCTTTACCCACGCCTCGGCGCCTACTTCGAGGTGATGCATACCGTGGAGTATCTCGACCGTTTAATCAAGGCAGGCAAGCTTAAACTTACCAGGCCGGTGCCCCTGCGGGTCACTTACCATGACCCCTGTCACCTGGGCCGGCAGGGCGAGCCGTATGTAGCGTGGGAAGGCAAAGAGAAGAAAATCTTTAACCAGGTTGTGGTTTATGAGCCGCGCAAGCCACGGTACAACGGGGCCTGGGGCGTTTACGAACCACCCAGAGACGTCCTGAAAGCAATCCCCGGCCTGGAACTGGTGGAGATGGAGAGAATTAAGGAGTATTCCTGGTGCTGCGGTGCCGGTGGGGGGGTGAGAGAGGCCTATCCTGACTTTTCCAGCTGGACGGCTAGTGAAAGAATAGATGAGGCCAAGTCAACCGGGGCCGAGGCTATCGTCAGCGCCTGCGGCTGGTGTGAAAGGAACTTCCTGGATTCTGTCAATGCCAGAGGCGATAAAATGCAGGTTTTTGATATTGTAGATTTGGTCAAACAGGCAATGAAACCGAGGAGGCGTTAAGACATGGCATATTCGAAAGAAGCGTACCAGGAATTAGAAGACATTGTCGGTCCGGATAATATCTCCGACGACCCGGCGCTGCTGGACTCCTACCGCTATCCGCTTTCTCACACCGCTATCCACCTGGGGCCTTATTACCGTGTGTACACCCCCCGGGGTGCGGCGGCAATACTACCGGGGAGCACGGAGGAAGTCCAGGCCATTATCAAAGTCTGCAACAAGTACAAGATAAAATTCAAGGCCTCCAGCACCTTCTGGTCAGCCATGGGGTATCCCTCGCACGAAGGCGCCCTCATCATCGACATGCGGCGTATGGACCGCATTCTGGAAATAGACGAAAAGAACATGTTCGCCGTTATCGAGCCTTACGTCAATGGCGCTATCCTTCAGGCGGAGGCGATAAAAGTGGGGCTGAACACCCATATCATCGGTGCCGGTGGCAGCTGTTCACCGCTGGCCAGCGCCACCTGTTTCGCCGGGGCCGGGCCATCTGGTTCTTTCATGGGCGGTCACGGCGAGAATATGCTTGGTGTAGAGTGGGTCATGCCCAACGGGGAAATACTACGCACCGGCTCGCTGGGTTCGGGAATTGGCTGGTTCTGCGGCGAAGGCCCCGGCCCGAGTGTCAGGAGTATCATCCGGGGTGCTCTGGGAAACCAGGGGGGTTTAGGTGTCTTCACCAAGATTGCCCTCAAGCTATTCCCGTGGCCCGGACCGGCGACTATTCCTATCGAAGGTAGACCGCCTGCGTATAAGGCGAAGCTGCCGGACAATTTCAGGGCCTATACCCTTGGTTTTCCTAACTGGCAGGCCTATTCCGATGCCTCCTATAAAATCTGGGACGCGGAAATAGGCTATATCGCCCACCGGCAGTTCAATATGTTCGGCCGGGACCTGAAGTACGCCATGGTCAAGATACTGACCGACCCCGACCGGACGCTTTCCGACCTCGAAGACCTGGTGAAAGAACCGGAAGTAATCGAGATTACGAAGAAGATGAAACGTGATTTCCAGATTGTGCTGGCGGGCATGACGCAGCGTGATATCGAGTGGCAGGATAAGGCCCTCGATGAGATACTGGCCGAGGTCAAGGGCTGGAAGGTCGATGCCATGCTCGACCCGGATATCAGGGACTGGTCGCTGATGTATCTCATCAGGCTGGGCCATAAAAACCTGAACCTTGTCTATGGAGGAGGATATGATGGCTGCTTCGGGATGGCCGGGCCTCCCGATTATGGTATACAGTTCATGGATGAGGTTACGGAATTCAAGCGGGAATGGGAAAAGAAGGGTAACATCGTGGCCGCCGGCGGCGATTGTACCATGGGCGGCATCGGTGTCCTGGGGGGCGGTGGCGCAACGATGTGGGAGAACTTCGCCCATTTTGACCCTTATAACAAGGAATCGACCGAGGGCACGCTCGCGTTCTTTAACGCCACGGCTGGACTTATGGTGGAGAGGGGGTGGGGTCCCCCGATGGAAAAGCAGAACGACTCCGCCCGCTGGACGGACGGCCTGGCGACGCCGAAAGAAATCCGCGATAAGCTTCTGTTGTCCGCGGCCCAGCCGTCGGCCTTTCGCTACCAGCGCCGCATCAAGGAGATCTTTGACCCCAATGACCTTGGAGATACCTACTACCGCACACTGGACGAACCGGGGAAGTGAATAATATGTTATTAGCCTGTTAAAAAATTTAACATTTGTTAAATCGATAAGGAGGTAAACTGGCAGGATGGCTTTTCTGGAAGAACCGATTAAAGAAGTCAGGACGCTCAAAAATTATATCGGCGGGGAGTGGGTGGAGTCAAAGGGCGAAATTGTTGATGTGATAAATCCCGCCAATTGTAAAACGATTGCTAAAGTCCCTGTATCAACGCGGGAAGAAATCGACGCCGCGGTAGCGGCTGCCAGAGAAGCCTTCCCTGAATGGCGCAGGACAACGCCGCTGGCACGGTCGAGGGTTCTTTTCCGGTTGAAAGAGTTGCTCGAAGAGAACTTTGAGGAAGTCAGCCGCATACAGACGCAGGAGCACGGAAAAACAATCGATGAATCACGGGGAGAAACGCGTCGCGGTATCGAAAACGTTGAAGTGGCCTGCGGCATCCCCACTTTGATGCAGGGATACTACTCCGAGGATATCGCCCATGGCATCGACGAGTTTGTAATTCCCACGCCCCTCGGGGTCTTCGGCATCATCGGCCCGTTCAACTTTCCTTTCATGATACCGCTCTGGTCGGCGCCTTACGCACTGGCTACCGGCAACTGTGTCATCATCAAGCCATCGAGCGAAGTCCCTAACAGCCAGACGCGCCTGGCCGAGCTGGCCGAGGA
>CAYWZO010000038.1:0-16630 GCA_964462865.1 uncultured Dehalococcoidaceae bacterium
CGAAGGGTCTCGGAGTGGTGGGGTCTATACGTACGGCGCCCCGCCTTACCCCGAGATTTTTCGTCGCTTCGCTCCTCAGAATGACATTTGATACAAAGCCCCCTTTCAGGGAGAGGGGGAGAGGGTGAACCGGGTATTTACTTTTTATAGACCGGCGTGCACCAGTGCAGGTACTTGGGGTGGTTGCCCCGTATCACTTTAACGTAAATGTCCTGCAGCTTGGCCGTAATCGGCCCGATTTCCCCGTCGGCGACTTTCCGCCCGTCAATTTCCGCCACCGGCGTCACGTGCGCGGCGGTGCCGGTCAGGAAGCACTCATCGGCGGTGTACAGCTCACCGCGGTCGATGGCCCGGTGCTCCGTCTTTATCCCCAGCTCTTTTTCCGCCAGCTCTATCACCGTATTGCGCGTGATGCCCATGAGAATATTATTATAGGTGGCCGGTGTTACCATCTGGCCGTCTGTCACCAGGAAAAGGTTCTCGCCGCTGCCCTCGGAGACATGGCCGTCCGGGGCCAGCATGATAGCCTCGTCATAGCCGTTTTTCACAGCCTCCGTCTTGGCCAGGGCGTTATTGATATAGATACCGCAGGCCTTAATCTGGGGAGGGATGACGTTATCCTGCGGGCGGTGCCAGGACGAAACACAGCACCGGGCCTTGTCCACGTCCAGATAAGGCCCCCAGGCGAAGGCGAACATGAAAAAGTCGTGCTCGAGGTCATGGAGGCGCACCCCCAGCGCCTCGGAACTGGTGAAAGCCATCGGCCTCACGTAGACGTCTTCCTGGAAACCGCATTTCGCCACCAGCTTCACTGTAATATCGCCGAGCTCATCCAGGGAATAAGGCAGGGCAATCTGCAGCACCCGGCAGCCGTTAGCCAGCCGCTGGTAGTGTTCCTTCATCCTAAAAAGGTAGGTCTGTTTCTGCTCGGCGTTCCAGTTGCCCCGGATACCCTCGAAAATACCGGTACCATAGTGAAAGGCATGGGTCATTATCCCGATTTTAGCTTCTTCCAGAGGGATAATCTGCTTCTGAAAAAAGGCGTAAGACGGCATTTCACGGTCTCCTTTCTGATACCGTTCATTATAACCAGTAAGCGGGTGCAAAAACAAGTCAGCTATACAACAGTTCGATAGCCGCATGGTATAATACGTGGCAAATGGCGGAAACAATACCGGACAAAAACGCGGCCGCCGGCCTGCTGGCCTGGCTGAAAAAGAGGCTTTTACCGATGGCCGGCCTGCTGTTATCCCTGGCTATCATGGCCGCGATATTCCTGGTATATTCAAAAAATCCGGACATCTTTAAAGACCTGCAAAACTACGGCTACCTCGGGGCATTCATCATCAGCATTATCCTCAACGGCACCCTGATTCTACCAGTCAGCAACATGGCGGTGATGATGGCCCTCGGGGCGACGCTGCCGCTGCCGTGGCTGGTGGGTATCGCCGGCGGCGCCGGGGCGGCCATCGGCGAGATGACCGGCTACATCGTGGGGCGCAGCGGCCGCGGCCTGCTGGCGAGGAATAAAATCTACCACCGTGTGGAAGGCTGGGTGAAAAAATGGGGCTGGATTGCCGTATTTGTTATGTCAATTATCCCTTTTGCTTTCGATGTCGTGGGAATTATCGCCGGCGCCCTCCGCATGCCGCTGTGGCGGTTCTTCCTGGCCTGCTGGCTGGGCCGGACGATTTCCTACGTTTTCATGGTCTGGATGGCCTCACTGGGGCTTAAGATATTGCCCTGGTTCGGCTAACACCCCCGGCTTTAATTTTGAAGACCAGCGCCGCACCAACGACGAAGTAAACCACGCAGACGAGCAGCATGAACTGGTAACCCAGTCCGGCGCTGCGCCCGTTGAAAAAATCGATGGCCGGGCCGATAACGCGGGCCAGGGCGGCGCCCCCGGCCGTCGCCATATTGGCGATGCCCAGGTAACGCGCCTCTTCCCCTTTAGCCGCCAGGTCGGTCGCCAGCGCCCAGTTAGCGCTGTTGAACGCCCCCATCGCCACGCCGATGATGCCCGCCGCCCAGAGAATCGTGCCGTACTCGCTGGAAAGCGCAATGATGCCGATGCCCAGGGCGCCCAGCAGCCCCGCCGCGATGGTAATGGGCTTACGACCGATTCTATCGGAGAGGTAACCAGCCGGCCAGACCACCACCAGCATGCCGACCACGGCCGATACGGTAAAACGCGCCGTAGCCTCGGCGGGATTCACCACGCCGATGACGTCGCGGAGGAAGTACAGGGCGAACTGCTGGATGGTAGTGAATGCCATATAGAAGAGCAGACGGGAGACCAGAAACCAGACAATATCGCGGCTGGCCATGACTTCGCGGATGGTCCGGTACAGTTCCGCCAGCAGTGACGCCCGGCGGTTACTTATGCTTACCGGGGATTCCCTGACTATGATAACGGTAGCCACCGCCGTCACCAGCAGGACGGCGGACAGTATGCCCAGCACCAGCCACAGCCACCGGCTGCCCTCCCCGGCAAAATACCGATCCATGAAGAGGCTGGTAAGATACACGAAGGCTACCCCGCCGACAATTTCCAGCAGGGCTTTTACGCCCGAAGCCACCCCGTGCTTGTCCGCCGGGACGAGATCGGGGATGAAGGCCTGATAAGGCCCCTGGGCGGTATTGGTGGCCACCTGGAGCAGGCAGTAAACGGCAAAGATGGCGGCGAAGCTGCCGGCGAGCCCGATGCCGGGGATAATCAGCAGGGCGACAATGCCCCCGACGAGGATAAAGGGACGCCGCCGACCGTATCTGAAACCAGAGCGGTCGCTGATGGCGCCGGCGACCGGCTGGACAGCCAGGGCCAGTATCAGCCCGCAGAAAGTCAGCCAGCCGAGGTAGGTATTCTTTTGTGCCTCGGGGACGATATCCAGCAGCCGTAATGGCAGGATAATGCTATGCAGGCTCTGCCACAAAGCGGTAATGGCCAGGCTGAAGATGGTTATCTTGATATAGTCCCGGCGCCGCAAGGGCGTGAAATTTCCGTTCGGCATGATGGCTGTCCTCAACAGCATAGCAGAGTGTGGTAAGGCGGGGCAACAGGAAACACCGGGGGTAGAAATGATATACTATCCTTTGCAGACAAATCAGGAGGAAAATTATATGAAAATAATTGATCCCGCCGACCTCGAGACGAAGGAAGTCAAAGACAATCCGCTCTTCGAGGGCAAGGTGTCCGCGCAGTTCTTCTTCGGGCCGGACACGGCCAAGGACATAGGCATGGGGCTGATAACCTTCGCCCCCGGCGCCAGGAACGTCTTCCATACCCATACCACCGGCCAGATACTCTACGTCACCGCGGGCGAAGGCATTGTGGCCACGGAAAAAGAGGAGGTGAAGGTGACGCCCGGTATGGCGGTCTATATCCCGGCGGGGGAAAAGCACTGGCACGGCGCCACCAGGGACTCGTCATTTTCCCATATTTCCGTAGCGCCGCCGCACCAGACGGAGTTTTAATTTTCAGGGAGTTGCCATTTGGTATGACAGCGCGTTATCCTCTCGTTGAAGAACTGCATATGGCGCCGGACGCGGCCTGGTGCTTCGGGGCCCTCGCGCCGCGGCCTTTCAGCTTCTTCCTGGATAGCGGCATGGACCCGCACAAGCTGGGTCGCTATTCCTTCATGGGCAGCGACCCCTTCCTGGTGCTGCGGAGTCGCGGCGACAACGTGACCCTGATAAAAGAGGGAAAAGAGGAGGTAAGGAAGGGTAATCCCTTTGATATCCTTAGCGAATTGCTGAAAACCTATACTCTCGACGGCAGTCAGGTAAGCGTGCCTTTTGCCGGCGGGGCGGTGGGTTATTTCAGCTACGACTTGTGCCACTTCATCGAGCGTCTGCCCACCCGCGCCGTGGACGATTTGCAGCTTCCCGAATGCTACCTGGCCTTTTACGATGCCGCCGTGGCCTTCGACCATCTGGAAAATAAGACCTATATCGTGTCCAACGGCTTCCCGGAACCCAATGAAAAAAAGCGACTCCGCCGGGCCGAAGATAGGCTGCGGGAGCTGCGGAGCCGCGTCCTGCTGGCGGCGCCCCCCGCGTTTATCCCACCACCCGCGCCCGTCAGGGGCAATGCCCTTAAAGCCAATTTCACCCACGAAGGCTATCTTGAGGCGGTAGCTAAAGCGCGCGAGTTCATCTGCGCCGGCGATATCTTCCAGGTCAACCTGTCCCAGCGGTTCGACACCGATTTAAATATGCCGCCGTATGACCTGTACCAGAAGCTGCGCAAAATCAACCCGGCGCCCTTCGCCAACTATTTCAATTTCGATGGCGTGAGTATTGTCGGCGCCTCGCCGGAGCGATTTCTCAAGGTGCGGGGAAATTGGGTGGAAACGCGCCCCATCAAGGGCACCAAGCCCCGTGGTAAGACACCGGAGGAAGACCGGGCGCTGGCCGAAAGCCTGCTAAAGAGCGTCAAAGACCGCGCCGAGAACATCATGATTGTCGACCTGGAGCGGAACGACATCGGCCGCGTCTGCCGCTACGGCACGGTGAAGGTCACCGAGCTGGCCATCCTGGAGACCTACCCGACTGTCTTCCATTTGACCTCCACCGTGGTGGGGCAGTTGCGGGAGGGCCAAGACCGCGTCGGCCTGCTCAAGGCCACCTTTCCCGGCGGCTCCATCACCGGCGCGCCCAAGGTGCGGGCCATGGAGATTATCGACGAGCTGGAGCCGACGCGTCGCAGCGTCTATACCGGCTCGCTGGGCTACTTGAGCTTCGGCGGGGACATGGACCTGGACATCGTCATCCGGACGGTAAACATCAAGGACGGCCGGGCCTACTTCCAGGTGGGCGGCGCCATCGTCTACGACTCCGAACCGGAGTCGGAATACATCGAGACCCTGGACAAAGGCCGGGCTTTGATGAAAGCCCTCGACCTGACGCCGCCCGATGGCACGGAGATACTGGCATGATACTGCTGATTGACAACTACGACTCGTTCACCTATAACCTGGTACAGTACCTCGGCGAGCTGGGGCAGGAGCCGGTGGCCTACCGTCACGACGCCATCACGCTGGAGCAGATAGCGTCCCTGGCGCCGAGCCATATTATAATATCTCCCGGCCCGTGCACACCGCTGGAAGCGGGCATCTCCAACGATGTCATCCGCTATTTCCGGGGCAGGATACCCATACTGGGGGTCTGCCTGGGGCACCAGTGCATCGGCTACGTCTACGGCGGGCTGGTGCGCCGGGCCGCTTTACCGATGCATGGTAAGGAGTCCTTTATTCACCACGATGGCGATACCGTCTTCCGCGGCCTGCCCTCGCCGCTGGTGGGGGGACGCTATCACTCCCTGGTTATCGACCCCGCCTCGGTGCCGGCGGCGCTGGAGGTCTCGGCCAGGACGGATGACGGGGTGATTATGGGGGTGCGGGACCGCGCTAACGCGGTGGAAGGCGTCCAGTTCCATCCGGAGTCCATCATGACACCGACCGGTCACGAGATACTGACTAACTTTCTAAAAATGTCTTTATAATATATTATCGTCATTGCGAGGAGCGATAGCGACGTGGCAATCCCTGTCATTGGATAACGTTAGACTATGGGATTGCTTCGCCTCGCCGACTGCGTCGTCGATGGTCTCGCAATGACATTATGTAAAGAGGTTTGAAATGGAAGAGAAAGTGTATTTAAACGGCTCGCTCGTACCGCGTGCCGAGGCGCGGATTTCTATCTCCGACCACGGTTTCCTCTACGGCTACGGACTCTTCGAGACGATGCGCGCCTACCACGGCAAGATATTCCTGCTGGACCGGCACCTGGCGCGGCTGCTCGGCGCGGCGGAGACCATCGACTTAAAAGGGCTCGATGCCGATACTTTAAGCAAAGCCTGCCTGGATACGCTGGCGGCCAATAACCTCCAGGATGCCCGCCTGCGCCTGACCGTCACCGGCGGTGAATCCGACGCTTTCCCCTGGGAAGACCACGGCGCAAAGCCCACGGTGGTCGTCACGGCCAGACCCTACCACCCCTTTACGCCGGAGAAGTACGAAAACGGGTTTAAAATCGGCATCGCGTCGGTGCGGCGCTGCCGCCAGTCCGCGGTCTCCGGCCTGAAAACTACCAGCTACCTCATCAGCGTGATGGCGCGGCGAGAGGCCGCCGCGCGCGGTCTGGACGAGGCGCTGCTCTTGAACGATGACGGATACATCGCCGAGGGCGGCGGCTCAAACGTCTTTTTCGTCAGGTCGTCAAGGCTGGTGACATCTGCCCTGAACAGCGGTATCCTGCCGGGCGTGACACGCGGGGTAATCGGGGAGCTCGCCGAAGACCTCGGCATCGGCCTGACCGAGGGCACGGTGGGCATGGCGATTATCAGGCAGTGTGATGAGGCCTTCATGACCAACGCCATGATAGAAATAATGCCGGTCACGGCGGTCAGCGACGCCAGCGGCCAGGTGGTAACTATCGGGAGCGGGAAATCGGGCCCGGTAACCCGGAAGCTGACGGCGGCTTATCGTGAGAGGGTGGAGCAGGAAACTAAAACTTAAAAATCAAATCTTTTATATCTTTTTTTATTCATGCTTTTAATTTTTGAGATTTGATTTTAAATTTATTATCCGGCTAATCCAGCCCGGTATTCTCCGGCAGGCCCAGCACGATGTTCATGTTCTGGATGGCCGCGCCGGAGGCCCCCTTCCCCAGGTTATCATAGCGTGCGGAAAGCAGGATTCTCTCCTTACCGCCAAAAACGAATATCTCCAGGTTGTTCGTCCCGTTGCAGTCCGTGAAAGTCAGGTAGCCGTTTTTCAAAAAGCTGTCCGCGGGATACGGCATCACTTTAATGAACTGCTCGCCGGCATAGTATTCCGCCAAAAATTCTCTGATATCCGCAGCCGCCATCTTTTTCTTCAGGTAGCCTGGCATGAGCGGGATGGAAATGATTTCGCCGTTATATAAATTGACCACCGTAGGCGCGAAGACGGGCGGGCGGGACAGGCCGACGATTTTGGTCATTTCCGGGATATGCTTGTGATTAAGCTCGAGCGCGTAGGGGCGGGGGTTTTTAATATAGTCGGGCGCATCCTGGCTCTCGTAAGCGGCAATCATGGCCCTGCCGCCGCCGCTGTAGCCGGAGATGGCATGGCAGGTTACCGGGTAGTCCGGGGCGACAATACCCTGGGCCACCAGCGGATAGAGCATCGCGACAAAGCCGGTGGCATGACAGCCCGGCACGGTAATCCGCTTGGATTTTTTAATCAGGTCTCGCTGCCCTTTCTTAAGCTCCGGCAGGCCGTAGACCCACCCTTCCGTCACGCGGTGGGCAGTCGAGCCGTCGAAAACGCGGACCGACTCACTGGTTATCAGACTGACGGACTCGCGGGCGGCGTCATCCGGCAGGCAAAGAAAAACCATATCCGCCTCGTTTAAATATTTTTTCTTGGTATCCGGGTCTTTACGCTTTGCCTCCGGTATCTCGATAATCTCAATGTCTTTTCTGCCCCGCAGACGCTCGTGTATTCTTACTCCGACTGCGCCCTGCTGACCGTCAACAAATACCCTCTTTTTAGTCATAACTATTTAGTAGTCCCTCTTAAGATAGTTTTAGATTTAAATTATAGCATAAGCGTTAATATATTGATATCAAAGGGGGACGGATAAGGCTTCTCCCGGAGCCGTCACGGCCGGTGATAAATATAAAATTTTTACGTTCAGGCACAAATTAATCGAATTTGTTCGTAGGCGCCTCTTGACATGAACGTGGCAATGGGTTATTGTTTATAGCAAATAGCTTTGAGGGAAGGAGGAAACATGCAAGCGTATTGTGTCAAGTGCCGTGCCAAGAAAGAAATGAGCAATGCAAAAGCCATTACCATGAAGAACGGCAAGCCGGCCACGCAGGGTGTTTGCCCGACCTGCGGCACCAAGATGTTCCGAATTGGCAAGAAATAAAGCCCATCCGTTCAAGGGATGTTAAGATAGGCTGGATATTATCCATAAGGAAGTATCCAGCCTTTTTATTTACCAATTATTTAGATTAATCGCTATTTGCCGGCAGGTTTGGCCGTGTACTTGCGTACCAGGTCAACGGTATTGGTGACGTTTAGCTTGCGGAACATCAGTGTAAAGCGGTCTTCCAGTTCCTGCATGATATGGCGGTTAACGTCCTGCGGCAGGCTCCATAGTTCCTTCTTGAAATCGCCGAAGGCTTTCTTGCGCGTATTATAATAGAACTGTTCTTCGGTATCGCCTTCTTTTCTTTCGTTGCTGCAATGCTTCTCGAGGTAGCGGTATATCCTTTCCAGCAGCTCTCCGGGGAAATGAGGGCTATCATAAACGATGTTCTGGAATCCCGTAGCCAGGTGTACTTCTACCGTCTCCACTTTGGGGAACATATCGAAGGCCTCATCGGGCAAAGTGGAGGCCCCGTGCTGCACCGCGCCGCCCAGGCCGTACTCCGCCCGGGAAGTTTCGGACAGCTCCTTGAGCGTATCGAAGGCGATTTTCACCTTGGCGATGGAGCCGTCCGGCAGGACGACGCCGCCGTGCGACGTCCCGGTCTGCACGCTGATTTTGGAGATGCCTTTGACGCCCCCGGGCAGTTGCTTGAGGTAGCCGTCCATGAAGGCGCGGAGGTCGGCCACGGTGCTGTTGCCTTTGCCTATCTCCCCGATTTCCCCGCCGACGGACACGGTCACGCCCTCCGGTTCGATGCTGCGGATGAAGCGTGTCATTTCCGCCGTGATTTGTGAATTTTTCTCCTGCTGTTCCGTCAGGTCATCTTTGGAGATATCAACGACGGTTGAAGCGTCGATATCGATATTATAGAAACCGGCCTCTACCGAATCCTTGATGAGCTTTTTGATATCGTTCAGCTCCCCTTCCGGATTCTCGCGGTACATGGCCCGCCTCACCTGGTAATGGTCGCCCTGGATGAAGACCGGCCCCCGGAAGCCTTCTTTCACCGCGGCGGCCAAAACACAAGTGGCATACTCCGCGGGACTCTGTCTGGTATAGCCTATCTCGGAGCGGGCGATTTCAAAGCTGAACGCCCCGACATTGTTCTTAATGGCGGCGCGGAAGACCGCCCGGGCGACGTCATAGGTAATCATACGGATGTTGATGGCGGGCACCGTGATACCGTGATATTCTCTCCTGCCAGCGGCTTCGTAAAGCCCCTGGATGCTGGCCGGAAAGGCGCCTTGTGCCAGGGCCGCCTGGTTTATCAGGCGGCGGGCCTCTTCCCTCTGGCCAGGTTCGGTCCCGAAGACGGTCTGCTCAATCAGGTTATCGATGTTAAAATTCTCTCTGGCTTTTTTTTGCTCGGGCACTTTTCTTCACTCCATTCAAAATAGTGCGGCGTCCGTTGTACCGGTCGGGGTCATACTGGGTGCAGGGGTCGACCAGGTTCAGGCGACCGTAAATCTTTTCCAGCGGGCAGCAGGCAATCCTGCCGTTCTGCACGCAGACCATATTGCCGTAGTTTTTGCTGACGACAAGGTCGACGGCGGCGATGCCGAAGTACCTGCCCATGCGGCGGTCAAAGGCGCACGGGGCGCCGCCGCGCTGGAGGTGGCTTAAGACAACGCTGCGGGTTTCGAGCTTCGTCCCCTTTTCGATTTCCCGGGCCAGTACCTCGCCGATGCCGCCTAAGGCCTTATGGCCGAAGCTATCCACTCCCTCTTTCTTGACGACCTCGGTGCCGCCTTCCGGCTTGGCGCCCTCGGCCACGATGATTATTTCGTACCGGGTGCCGGCCCTCCGGCCTTCCATGACCAGCTCGTTGACCTTGTCCAGGGAGAAGTCATGTTCCGGTATCAAGATGATATAGGCCCCGCAGGCTTCGCCCCCCTCCAGGGCCAGCCAGCCGGCCGTCCGCCCCATCGTTTCGATGACAAAGATGCGCTTGTGAGAGCCGGCCGTCGTCCGGAGGCGGTCCACCTCCTCCACGATGACGTTCAGGGCCGTCTCGTAGCCCAGGGTATAGTCGGTCTCGGGTAGGTCTTTATCGATTGTCTTGGGAATGCCGACGACGTTTACGCCTTCTCTGGCCAGCCGTGTCGCGATGGCCAGGGTGCCGTCGCCGCCGATGGCGATGACCGCTTCCAGCCCCAGTCTTTCGATATTTTCAATCACCTGGCGGGAGCATTCGTTCTTGGGATCGTACGGGCTGAAGCGTGACGTGCCCAGCATCGTCCCGCCGTACCTGTCCCATGTCCGGACGATTTCCGGGTTCAGCTGGATAAGGTGCCCTGCCGTGTCCGGGCTGGCCAGGTCAACGCTGACCAGGCCTTTCCACCCGTCCCGGATGCCCAGGACTTCGTAGCGGACACCCCGCTCCCACTCCAGGGCCTCGTCCATGGCCGTCTTGACCACCCATTTCAGGGCAGGGTTTAATCCGGCGCAATCGCCGCCGCCGGTAAGTACGCCAATCCGGCTTTTCTTCAACGGTGTAATCAAAACAGTACCTTGATTAAAATTATAGAATTAGTGTACCCGCATGTCAACGAGTCCGCCGACAGGTCAATCATAGGTGAGTCAGTGGATGTAGGCAAGGGTGTCCGTACTGAATACGGTTCAGGGATAGCTGGTATTAATATCAAGGCTAAACGGAATAGCGCATTGCACCGCCTGGTAAAAAAAACTATAATAAAACCCGGATACCATCACTTTTCATGCATTCCACATCAGCAGAATAACTATTCAATAAATCAGATTACAGGAGGTAACATGGCTGGCGCATTGGAAGGTATTAAAGTATTGGATTTTACACAGGCGTTTGCCGGGCCTTTCTGCACATTGCTGCTCCGGGACCTGGGCGCTGAAATCATCAAGATCGAAAGAACCGTCAAGGATGGCGGCGAAGGACCACGACAGAATAGACCGCGGACAAAGGCCATGGAGAGCGGGACTTTCATCATGTTGAACCGGGGCAAAAAAAGTATCACCCTGAACCCGACCTCGGAGAAGGGACGCGATATCGCCCGGGCTCTGGCGCAGAAGGTGGATGTGGTCATCGAAAATTTCACCCCCGGCGTCATGGATAAGCTCGGCCTCGGCAGCCAGGAGCTCTGTAAACTCAACCCGGGGCTGGTCTATGCGTCCATATCCGGGTATGGCCATACCGGCCCCCGCCGGTACGAGGTGGTCTTCGACCCGATAGCCCAGGCCATGGCAGGTTTGATGAGCGTCACCGGTTATCCTGACGGCCCTCCCACCAAGGTCGGCGTACCACTGGCCGACCTGATGACCGGCATCTTTACTGGCATGGCTATCCTGGCGGCCCTGCAATACCGTAATAAAACAGGCCAGGGACAGGTGCTGGACATGTCGCTGCAGGACTGCGTTTTCCTCCCCACCGCCATCTGGTGCGGCCCCACCTACTTCCTGGATGGTCGTATCCCGGAGAGATACGGTAACGGTGATGAGTGGGTGACCCCCGCCGACCTTTATCCGACGATTGATGGTTACGTGTATATCGCCGCCAATTTTCTGGGTCACGCTCAAAGGCTCTATCAGACTATGGGGCGGGAAGACTTACTTAACTCGCCGCTGTGCTCCGAAGGGAATATACGCATCAAACACAAGCAGGAAATTGATGCGCTGGTCAAGGAATGGACGAAGACGAAAACGGTGGCGGAAATACTGGAGGCGCTGAACAAAGCCGAAGTGCCCTGTTCCGCGGTGCCCGATTTCGGCCAGGTCTGCAACGACCCGCAGATTCAAGACCGTGAGATGGTTATCGAGGTGGACCAGCTTGCCGGGAAAGTCAATGTCCCCGGTTCGGTATTCAAGCTTTCCAGGACACCGGGAAACATCAAATGTCCCGCCTCTTTTCTCGGCGAGCACAATATGGATATTTATAGCGGCGTACTGGGATATTCCGAAGCGGAACTGGCGCAACTGGCCAACGAGGGCGTGATTTAGTCCGTCAGGCTCGTGTTTACAGGAAGACAGCCGGCTTTCAGGGCACCAGCATCATATTGATGGTGACAATTTTACCCGCCCTGGCTTTACTCTTCATCTCGATGGGCTTGGCCCTTTCCTCAAACCAGAAAAGGGTCATAATAGTCTTGACCTGCCCCCTTTCCATATCGTCGCCCAGCTTGAGGTCTATTTTACCCAGCCCCTGCAGGACCACCCTGATGACGGCACCCTCCTCCGCGCCCGCCTGCAACACCATGCGCCGGTACCTTTCCGCAGAATGGAAAAGCGTCTGAAGTGACTCCTGGTCTCCCTTGTTCACGTCCTTGCCCAGTTTCAGTTTGGCACTGGCGAATTTAATCATGGTCTATCCTCTTTCTCGGCATCAACATTTTTACGCGGGCCGGCAGTACGTTAGTGTTCTTCATTGACGTCAGGCGGCACGATGAATATTTTGGAATCGCTCCAGTCAAATATCATATGCGCTTTGCTCGCCGGGTCTTTAGGGGGGTTCCAGAGCGAGACGAACTCGCAGACAACCCCGTGGGTACTGATGGGATGAATAAAGAAGAAGTAGTTGCCATTGCCTTCGGCGGTGTTCAGCAGCGGCTTGGGGTCCACCATATCGAAGCCGGCCTTTTCCCATTGCCTCCAGAGCTCGTGGGTCTGGTCGCGCTGGACGTGTAAAATCATGTCGTAGTACATGCATTCCTTGCCCCGGCGGGACAGCGTGCGGCGGATGGAACCCTCCGGGTTGAGCGCGTGATAGACGCTGATTTTGCTGTTGTTGGCAAAATGGAACATGTTAGCGATGAACTGGTTGCCGCGCCGGTCGTCCACCGGGGGCCGTCCTTCGCGGTCCATCAATCGTACGGGGCGTGCCAGCATATCACCCCAGATATGCGCCTGTTTTTCAAATTCCTGCACCGAGACGACCGGCGTTTTCAGGTCCACCCTGGCCCGGATGATTTTTTCGGTAATGTTCAGCACCTCGAACCGCTGCGGGGTATCATGAAAGATGACCTCCGGCCACATTTTCAGGGTATGATAGGTCTTGGTGGCGAACTTCACCGGCACTCCCTGCGGCCCGCTCTCTTCCAGCCAGAACACGGCCTCGGAGAACTTGCCGAAGTAGGTGGGTTTGGAGACCGGCCAGCCGTTGTTCTGGAACCGCTCGTAAGTCTGCTCAAATTCATCCTGCCCCATGTGCAGCTGGATGTGGTGGATACCCTGCCCGTATTTCTGGAGAAATTCACCCATTCTGCCGGTGGTACCGCGCGGGGTAAAAATAGCCAGGTTCAGGGGGCTGGTTTTCAGCCAGTACCCGTCCACGGTCTCGCTGTCGTCTTTCAGTCCTTTCAGCCTGATTACCTCGGTGATGTTATTGGTCCCGAACAACTTCAGATACGTCTTTAAAGCCGCATCGGCGTCTTTCACCACGATGTTGATACTGGCCAGTTCCATTGCCCTAGACTCCTTTCTCCACTATAAATCGATACTGGTTGTCTCTCCCGGCGGCAGACACAAGCTGGTCTTGATTCACAATCACTATAATTATAGGTTAGACTCACTCAAATTGACAAGCCGAGGGCAGTTCAGGTATGATTTAAAGAGAATAATTGAATATTCTATATAGAAGGAGGAGATAAATGGACCTGGGTCTTAAAGGGAAAATAGCCATCGTTACCGGAGGCGCTTCAAACATCGGCCGGGGCATCGCCATAACGCTGGCCGCGGAAGGTGCCCATGTCGTCATTGCCGATATCGACGAGAAGCAGGCGGAAAAGACTGCCGGTGATATCAAGGCCGCCGGCGGGCAGGCCACCGCGATAAAGGTTGACCTGACCAATTACGACGAGGTGGAGGCGACGGTCAATAAAGTAATCGAGGAGCTGAAAAGCGTGGATATCCTGGTCAATAACCTCGGCTGGGACACGTTCGGTTTCTTCGTCGACACCAAGCCGGATTTCTGGGATAAAGTCATTACCCTGAATTATAAAACCATGCTCAACTGCTGCCGGGCCGTGCTACCGCACATGATCGCCAAGAAGTCCGGGAATATCGTCAGCATCGCATCGGACGCAGGCCGGGTGGGCCAGCCCAGGGAATCGGTCTACTCCGGGTGCAAGGGCGCCATGATCGCCCTGACCAAGACGCTCGCCCGTGAAAACGGCCGCTTCAACATCAGGTGCAACGTAGTCAGCCCCGGCGGGACGCCCCCGGCCGGCCCCGGGGATGTGGGCGAGAAGAGCATGCACTACGGCCGGCCGCCGATGCCGCCGCCCACCCCGGAACAGATGAAAGAAATGCAGCGGATGTACCCCATCAACCGCACCGGCACCGCCGAAGACGTGGCCAACGCCGTGGCCTTCCTGGCATCGGACCGCGCCAGCCTCATCACCGGCCAGACGCTCAGTGTCAGCGGCGGCTATACAATGTTGTAAACACGCCTTCCACATAACCAGAGAAATATATAAAGGAGTCAATAATATGGCTTGGACAAACGAATGGACGAAAGTCGAAGGGTACTGCACCAACGAGACCATTTACGAAAAGAAATACTACAAAATGGGCGGCGTGGCCCGGATAACCATGGCCAACACCAATCCCAAAGGGCTCAACTTTATCAGCCCCAAGGGGATGAACGAGATGTGCGCCTGTTTCCGGGAAGCGCGCCTGGATGACAGCATCGGGGTGGTGGTGCTGACCGGGGCGGGCGATAAATCCTTCTGCGCCGGTGGCGACCTGCGGGAGGAGGGTGCCGAGAAAAAACCCAATGATTTCCGGCAGATGACCGACGTCCACCTCAACATGAGACTGCTTTTAAAACCGATTATCGCGGTCGTCAAGGGCTATGCCATCGGCGCCGGGCATCATTATGCTTATCACTGCGATTTAACCATCGCCGCCGATAACGCCATCTTCGGGCAGGTAGGCCCCAGGGTGGGCAGCCCCGCCAGCGGCACGGACGTCGCCTACCTGGCACGCATTATCGGGCAGAAAAGGGCCCGGGAAATGTGGATGCTCTGCCGCCGCTATACCGCCCAGCAAGCCCTCGAATGGGGGCTGTGCAACGCGGTCGCCCCGCTGGATAAAATCGACGAAGAGGTGGAAAAGTGGTGCCTGGAACTCCTGGAGAAGGTCCCCACCTGCCTCAAGGTGGTCAAGGCCAGCTTTGACGAAGAGATAGAGCTGATGCCCCACCACACCATAGATTACTTCCCCACCCTCATCAACCCCAACTATTTCGGCGGGCCGGAGATGCGCGAGTCCATGCAGGCGTTCCTGGAGAAAAGGACGCCCGACTGGGGCAAGGTCAGGGGCCGCCCGGACGACTTTAAATCAGACAAGTAAAGCAAAACGATCTAACAGGCTGTTTTTAGGGGATAATGACGCCCCCGGGCGCTTGCGGGGGCGTCGCTTTTTGAAAAGATTCATACTAAATAGTATTAGAAAGTTTAGGACGTGTAAGGTAGCTTCTACCCTTGATATATATGTCACGTAGTCCCTGGATTACAAGAAACAGCTGCAAAGGCTTTTGATGATAATCTTATGACTAAAATGAATATCGTTTCTTGACTATAAGTTTTTTAAAGATTATTATGTACAATTGATGTCAGCATTAATTTTTATTGATACAAATATCTATTTAGACTTTTATCGAGTACGCGGTACTGATGCTACCCTGTCTATACTTAAACACTTTGATACCAATCATCACCGGATAATCACGACTTCTGAAGTAGAAATGGAATATAAAAAGAATCGCCAAGGGGTAATCATTGAATCCTTAGGAACGTTAAAACCTCAAGATTATCCAAAATTTGTAGTGCCAGCTTTTCTTAGGGAATCAAAAAGAAATAAAAGTATTATTCAAACACAAAAAAGTCTGTCCAATGAAATACTTAAACTAAAAGCTAGAACTGCTAAGTTACTTATATCACCTTCACGAAATGACCCCGTTTATATGGCGCTTCAAAGGCTTTTTAAAGCAAAAGGTGATTGTCATTTGACTCGTACAGAAAAAGTACGATTCCAAATTCGTGAATTAGCCCAAAAACGATTTCTTCTTGGTTACCCTCCTAGGAAGGCTTCTGATACATCTATTGTTGATGCAATTAATTGGGAATGGATCGTTTATTGTGCTCAGCATTGTTCTAGCGATATCATAATTGTGTCAAGGGATTCTGACTATGGCGTATATCATGGAGATAAATCGATATTAAATGACTGGCTTCTTCTTGAATTTAAAGAGCGTGTCAGCCACAAACGAAATATTATCTTAACAAACAAGTTAACCGAGGCTTTCAAACAAGCTTCAATAAGAGTATCAGTCGAAGAAGAAAAATCAGAAGAAAAATTACTGGAAGATATACGTATTTCAGAGGATTTGTTGAAATCTAATAAAATCAACTCACAAATATCATATTTAGATAAAGCTCTTCAAGATATTAAGAATATTGACACTGAATCATTGGAAAAAATGATACTTGAGATTCTTTCAAAAGAAAATAAATCTTCTGCTTCCGATTCTAACAATAAATAATATCAATATATACTTCCTATTATTTTACTTCAACATTTCTTTCACAAAATATTATTGGATTATCAAAAGATTAGCAAAAATAAAAAATCCGCCAAAATGCTTTCGTCATTTTAGTGGATTTTAGCTTCAAAAAATGGAGCCAGCGATAGGAATCGAACCTACGACAAGCGGTTTACGAAACCGCTGCTC
>CAYWZO010000039.1:0-1216 GCA_964462865.1 uncultured Dehalococcoidaceae bacterium
GTCCCGTGGTATGCGGGACTTAATTAATGCCCGCCGAGGATGGAACCAGAAAGATTATTCTATTTTGTCCCCGGGCGCGGCCGGGGACTTTTTATTTAACGGGGAGCAAGGCGGTCACAGGAGGTGCCAGACATGCCGACGGAAAAGAAAGTCAGGACCGTAGCAGAACTCGAGGCTACTTTCTCCAGGTGCAGCATCGGCATATTTACCGATTACCGGGGCCTGACCACCGCTGACCTGAACGAGTTACGGCGCAAGTTGAGGGAGGCGAAAGTAGATTACAAGGTGGTCAAGAACACGCTGGCGCTGATTGCGGCCAGGAACACCGGGCTGGAACACCTGGCGGACTCGTTGCAGGGGCCGATGGCGATTGCTTTTGGCTATGGCGAAATGACCGATGCCGCCAAAGCCCTGACCGAATATATCCGTAACAATAAGTCCGTGATGGCTGTTAAGGGCGGCTTTTTAACGGACCGTGTTTTAACTTCTCAAGATGTCGAGACACTGGCCAGGCTGCCGTCGAAGACGGTGCTGATAAGCCAGGTAATGGCCGGCCTGCAAAGTCCTATCTCCGGACTGGTCAACGTGCTGGCGGCCCCCATCAGGGGTATGATGCAGGTTTTACAGGGGAGAATTCAACAGCTGGAGGGTAAATAACATGGCAGATGAAGTAAAGACCGAGGCAACCCAGGCGGAAGCGCCTGCGGAAAAAGAAGAGACTAAAAAACCCAAGGCGGCCAAGGCCGAAAAGCCGAAGAAAGCAGCGGCCATCGATGATATCATGACGGCCATCAAGGGTATGAATGTCCTGGAGCTGGCGGAGCTGGTGAAGGCCCTGGAGGCCGAGTTTGGCGTCAGCGCGGCGGCGCCGATAGCCATGGCGGCGGCCGCCCCGGCGGCGGCAGCGGCCGCTCCGGCTGCCGAGGAACAGACCGAGTTTACGGTTATCCTCAAGGAAATCGGCGCCAACAAGATTAACGTTATCAAGGCCGTCCGCGAGCTGACCAGCCTGGGCCTGAAAGAGTCCAAGGACCTGGTCGAAGCCGCTCCCAAGCCGGTGAAAGAGGGCGTTAACAAGGACGAGGCCGCTACGGCCAAGCAGAAGCTGGAAGCCGCCGGCGCCACCGTCGAAGTGCAATAGGTTCTCCAACCGGGGTAAACAACTTTACCTGCTATCAGGTGCAGATTTATCTTCATGGCGAGTGATGGCGAAGCA
>CAYWZO010000039.1:1226-5962 GCA_964462865.1 uncultured Dehalococcoidaceae bacterium
TCCGCAGTTCTGTTGTGGTGCGGAATGCTTCGCCTTGGTTTCATCAGGGCTTGCCATGACTGGTTTATAGGCCCTTAACGCCCCTTGAAAACTCCGCCTGAATGACCTATAGTGAACACAAACGCCCCGCGTGAAGGAGTTACCGGTATGGAGCAATCGGACTGGTATATCCTGGTAATAGTTGGGGGGGTCTTTCTCATCCTGGGCATCATCGGGATTTTCTGGGGTATACGCGAGGAAAAACGCATCTTCGAGGCGCTGGCGGAAAAACCTGACCTAAGGGAATTCTCCATGCGCCACGTGGAAACCCCTCAACCGGGCGCTCTCAAGACAGGCGGATGGATTGCCGTCGCGCTGGGTGTTATCGTAATGATGGTCGGCATCATCCTGTGGCAGGTCGGCTAGCCAGTGGTTTCAGGTCTGCCTCAAATCGCGATACAGGCTTATTTCAGATGTTCGGCCTCTTCTTCCAGGCCGAGTTCCTGGAGGGCCTTTTCATAGAGTATCTGCAGGCAGACCCGTAGCTGGTTTCTCTGTGTCCCGGAGAGAGCAGACATTATCTCGTGGATAAAATCAGGCTGGACCGCCTGACGGCAGAATTTACGCCCTTTTTCGGTAATGGAAATCCTGACGATGTTCTCTCTCTTTTTATCCCTTTTTTTACTGATCAGGCCTTTCTTTTCCATCCGGATAACTAGCTCGGACACCGAATGGGGCTCCAGGAAAAGACGGCGCGAGAGTACGGCAGGGGTGGCCTGCCCGTTGAGGGCCCAGACGGTCACCAGGGCCGCCGCCAGGTTGAAATGGATGTATTTGCCCGCTCTCCTGTGCCTGGCCTTGAACAGGGCCGACCTGGTCTGCGAAAGCAGCAGCCACAGGGTGTAAGATTCGTCCAGAAATGGTATCTTGGCCATAATATCCTTTTTTCTCCTGCCGTGACAGCGCACCAGGAAAAACGTAACCCGTATCTAGAAATACATCCTGCCCGGCCCGGAGGAGAAGTGGAACACCGGCCGGTCCACCTTGATGAAGTTCAGCGGGCCGTGCTCCAGTCCCTTGGGGATAAACACGATACAGCTTCTGGTGATGGTATGCTTTTCGCCCCCCAGCCAGAGCTCGACCTCCGCATGGAGGTCGTAAAAATCGGCCGGGTCCGTGCCGAAGAAGCAGAGAACCTCATCATAATCATGGGCATGGGGTTTCACGCCGGCGCCGGTCGGTTTGGGTGTCTTCTGGCGGGGCATAACCCAGACGCACTCCAGGTAGAAAGCCCCCGGGACGACTTCATTGTCCAGGAAGAAGATGCGGCCGCCTTTACCCGGGCTGACCGCCGATGCCGGCGGGCTCCACGGCGCTTCTATGATGTTCTTCTTTAGCTCGGTCACGATTAAGTGGCCGTATTTGGTTTTAGCCATTGGAATGATTCCTCCTTTTATTTAACCGTCATTGCGAGCCATCCGCCGCAGGCGGAGGCGTGGCAATCTCTATCACTGGACTTGGATTCTTCATTGAGATTGCCACGTCGCCTTCGGCTCCTCGCAATGACAATAAGAAATTATAGAATATACATTTTACTTGGTCCGGCGGTAAAGTGGAAGATAGGCCGGTCGATGCGCCTGATAACCAGCGGGCAGTGCTCGACGCCGGCGGGGACAAAAGCCAGGAAGCTGTTGGTCATGACGTTCTTTTCGCCGTTTATCCACAGTTCGACTTCCCCGCAGAGGTCGTGGATATCATTGGTGTTGGAGCCGAAGAAGCCGATGAACTCCCCGAAGGTATGCGTGTGAGGTTCCGGGGCGCCCTTGGGTATCTCGCCCGGCTTGAGTTCCGGCATTTCTTTCGGCCAGAACCAGAGCGCCTCGGTATAGAAGTTGGCCCCGGGGACGACCTCGCTGTCCAGGTAGAAAAGGCGATGGGCACGATCGGGAGGTATCGGGTGGCGGAACTCGGGCAGCTTGAGATTGGGCTTATCATGGTAGACGAAGTATTTACTCTTGTCTTTAAGCTGCGGCGCCTTTTTTTCAGGCCCTTCCCAGGTGTACATCGAGCCGGGGCCCATGGTGAAATGAAAGATAGGCCGGTCAATGGTAATGTGCTTGAGCGGGCAGTGCTTCATTCCGGCGGGGATATAGACCAGAAAGCTCTTGGTCAGGTTGAACTGCTGGTCTTCCAGCCAGAACTCGATTTCCCCGCCGAGGTCATGCGGGTCCTTGGGGTCGGTGCCCAGGTAGGCGAGGACCTCATCGAAGGGGTGGCTGTGCTGGGCGAGGCCCGGCTTTTTACGCATTTCTTCCGGGGGGCCGATGACCCCCGGCCAGAACCAGACCACCTCCGAATACATGGCGCCGGGGATGACCTCGTTGTCCATCCAGATGATATGGTCCATGATGCGCTTGCCGGGCGGGTTGGCGGCTTCTTTAACGCGCACCTCTTCTTTAAGCGTGGTGCAGATGTATTTCGGATTATATTTAGATTTGGCCATCATGGTTTGTCCTTTCCTGCTTCAGTTTGGTCGGCATTATGTTTTTAGGAGCTGTGCAGATTCCGGCCTTCGCCGGAATGACAAATCGAATTATTTCTTCGTCGTCCGGCCGGGGGCGGCTTTCTCGAAATCGCCGCAACCGAGGATGATAGCCATCTCGATATGGGGGCGGGTGACCTTTTTCCAGGTAAGCGGGCCGTGCTTGACGCCTTTAGGAACGAAGAGGGCAGTGGTGGTATCGAAGACGAGCGGCTGGCCGTTGAAGCAGTACTCGATTTCCCCGCCGAGGTCCTCGGGATTTTTCGCGTCGTTCCCGATGTGGATAACGATTTCGTCGTAGTCATGGACGTGCTCGTGGATGTGGGGATTGGGATTGGGCATGTCGTATATCCAGCTGAACTCGATATAGGTGTTGCTGCCGGGCACCAGGGCGTTGCTCATGTAGGTCTGGGAGGGTATCTGTCGTCCGGTGGTCTTTGACCCCAGGCCAACCTCCCGGAGGGGTTTCCTGACCAGGTATTTTTCAGCATCCATTCTGGGCATTTCAGGCGATACTCCTTTCGAATGACTTCCGGGGAAATAAGGTTCGGTAGTCGTATTACGTATATGCGGAATGATTGTATAATCTCTTAAGAGGGAAAGTCAATTTTTTACTCCGTCCGCCTGGGCCGGTACTGGACGGCCTCGGCGACGTGCGGCGCTTTAATGGTGTCCGAGCTTTCCAGGTCGGCGATGGTCAGGGCAAGCTTTAAAATGCGGTGGAAAGCGCGGGCGGAGAGATAGAGCTGCTTCATGGCGGCCTGGAGCAGGCTCTGCGCCGAATCCTCGACTTTACATAAATCACGTATTTCGGTGGGTGTCATCTCGGCGTTACAGGTCAGTCGCGTCCCGTTGAAGCGCCGGAGCTGGCGGACACGCGCAGCGGTGACTCTCTCCTGGACTTTCTCCGAGGTCTCGCCCCGCCGCGCGTCGGTCAGCTTCTCGTAGTCGATATGCGGCACCTCGACGAAGATGTCCACGCGGTCGATGAACGGCCCGCTGATGCGCCGCTGGTAGCGCGTGACCAGGCTGGGCGGGCAGGTGCACTTGCGGAAGGGGTCGCCGTAATAGCCGCAGGGACAGGGATTCATGGCGCCCACCAGCATGAAGCTGGAAGGGAAGGTGACCCTCCCCTGGGCGCGGCTGATGGTGACCACTTTATCCTCTAGCGGCTGGCGCAGCACTTCCAGCAGCGAGTGGCCGAACTCCGGCAGCTCGTCGAGGAAGAGGACGCCACGATGGGAGAGGCTTATCTCACCCGGACGGGGGAAATGCCCCCCGCCCACCAGCCCGGCGTTGGAGATGGTATAGTGCGGCGCACGGAAAGGGCGCTGCCGGATTAGCGGCGTGTCCGACGGAAGCAGGCCGCTGACGCTGTAAATCTTGGTGACCTCCAGCGCTTCGTTATTGGTCATAGGGGGCAATATTGAAGGCAGAGAGCGGGCTAGCAGCGTCTTGCCGCTGCCCGGCGGCCCGCACATAATCATATTGTGCCCCCCGGCGGCGGCCACCTCCAGGGCACGCTTGACGTGCTCCTGTCCCTTGATATCGGCCAGGTCGGTGAGATTGAAGGGGAGCGTGGCCGACTCCGCCAGCGCTTCCGGCTTGACCTCCGGGGCGGGTATCTCGCCGCGCAGGTAGCTGATAAGCTGCGCCAGCGAGTCCATCGGGATGACATGCATGCCTTCGATGAGCGACGCCTCGCGGGCATCGGCGCCGGGGACAATAACAGCGGGGATGCCCTCCGCTTTGGCCAGGGCGACCAGCGGCAGTACGCCGTTGGTGTGGCGCAGGGTGCCGTCCAGGGAAAGCTCACCCAGGAGCATTACTTCGGAAACGTCGGCGCTGACCTGCTCGGAGCTTAGTAATATGCCCACGGCGATGGGCAGGTCGTAGGCGGGGCCGGCTTTTTTGAGGTCGGCGGGGGCCAGGTTCACCACGATGCGTTTCATGGGGAAGGTGCCGCCGGAGTTGCGGATAGCGGCGCGGACGCGCTCCTTGGCCTCCTGGACGGCGGCGTCCGGCAGGCCGACGATGGCGAAAAAGGGCAGGCCGGACGAGATGTCCACTTCCACCTCGACGATAGCGCCGTCCAGACCTACGATGGCGCCGCTCCTGACTTTGGCTAACATTTCGCCCTATTGTAGCTTAAAGGGCGGGCGAATGGCAAAACCATGTGTCATTGCGAGGAGCGGAGCGACGTGGCAATCCCATT
>CAYWZO010000039.1:5972-11996 GCA_964462865.1 uncultured Dehalococcoidaceae bacterium
TGGCCACCTCTACAAACGGGGCACCGATTTGCGTCATGATTTATTGTTTGGAGAGGGGGAAATATTAGAAAGAGGGGCTTGTGCCCCTCTTAAACTCCCCGTGGGAGATATTTTAATTAATTACCCTCTCCCCAGCACCTCTCTCACCTTCTCCGCATACTCCTCGCTCTCTTTATCTCCTGTGATAATCTCTATCTGGTAGGCGCTCTTTCAGGCCATAAAATAAAAAAACGGCGCCTCCCGGAGCGCCGACAAAGAGCGGAGAAAAAAGCCCTGTCTTATGTTGAGAACCCCCCTTTTTATAGGGTGTCGCGGGAAAACAGCAGCGACAGGCCGCCGAGGAAAACCGCCACGAAGAAAATCCCCAGACCGAGAGACACGTCCAGACCGTTAAACATGCCCAGCGATGAGTCCACGGTGATGTCGCTCATAAAGCAGACCATTATCCCGACCAGGCTACCGATTACCAGAACAAAACTTAACAGGAATTTCACCGTTATGTTCCCCCCTGCCTGATATTGACCTCTAATTATATTGTAACCCCTTGGCGCCAGTATTCAATCAACTTTTAGTAGCATATCGGTGAATTACGTAATGACTATGACTTAGCGTCAATATCGTTTCAATCACGTTATCGTATCAGCGCAGGGGGCAGGTTCAGGAAGGTTTAATCCTCTTCTGCACTTTAGCCCAGGACGGCGTGATGAGGAAGCTCTCCTCCATATTATCGACCATCCGGTTGAACTTACTCACGGGTACGGCGAACGAGAGAACGTCGGCCGGCACGTAGGGACGCGCCGAGACATCGAACATGCCGATGACTGCCCGGGGACGTTCCGATTTTATCTCCAGGTAGGGGTACTGCACGATGCTGGCGCAGCCGGAACTGAAAGGCGCGGTTACCATATTCTGTGCCGTTTCATCGTAGCTGGCCAGGGTAAAGAGACCGGCCAGGACATCTGCGGCGGCGAAGAAGATAACGACTTCCGGGCTATCGGCCGCTTCGAGTGTGTCCCACCGCTTGAAGATAATATAGCGGCCGGGCGCCTTCATGGCCGGTGTGTATTTAAGGTACTCTTTGACCATCTCCGGGGTTTTCTTATAGCGTTCGCCTTCCAGTTTGCCGGGGATACCGCAGGAAAGGAAATATTCGAAGTCCGGCGAAAGTTTATCGGAAAAGCCCAGGTACCGCTTGCCGCCCGGACAGCCCACGGCACCGACATCGAAGGCCAGGGACTGCCCGTCCCTCACTTTCGCCACCGCCCCAATGACACACCGGGGGACCGAGCCGGGTTTGACCGCTGCGGCGCGGCCGGTTGTATCGGTGTAATAAAAGGTGATGGGCAACGGGGCGTTGTTAAAGTATTTCTTCCAGAGCGTCAGAAACCTGTCTTTCAAAGCCGTGTCCATTTGCTACCTCCCGTGAAAAAGGGCGGGCATACCGGACTCCCGGATAAGTCTGCCCGCCGATATATGGTCCCTAATCCCTGACGGATTGATATTCGGCCACAAAGTACATGTTGTTGAAGAGGAAGGGCCTGCCCTTGTCCACCTTGATGGTCGTTTCCTTGATTTCGGGATGCAGTACCGGCCCGATGATGCCGTCCTTTTTGGTATAAAGATAATTATCGGTTTTTGTTATGTTATGCCTCCTCCGTGTCAGACCGGTCTATTTTTTCCTTTCGTATTTTTGTGAAAAGTACAGGTCGATGGTGAGGATAGGTTTGGTCACCTTCTTGAAGACCAGCGGGCAGTGGTACAGCCCGGCGGGAATATAGACCGTGGTAGCCCTGGTGATGACATGTTTCTCCATGGTCTTACCATCTTCACTCAAGGTGAATTCTATCTCCCCGCCCAGGTCCGCATAGTCCTTGGGGTCGGTCCCGGAGAAAATGAGGTACTGGGGGAAATCGTGCTTGTGAGGTTCCGGGGCCATGGTAAAAGCCTCGGTAACGGGCTGCCAGTACATGTGAAAGCCCAGATTGCCGAAGTTCTCATCGCTGGTGAGGGTGGGCACCATGGTGGTGATTTGCTTGTGGTTGGCCTTTCTCGTGGGCGCTTCCCGCACGTATTTGGCCGTTTTTAATGTCGCCATGGGTGTTTTCTCCTTTACGTTAGATATTTTAGGTGAGCTTTTTATAATCGGCGGTGAAAAAGAGGTTCTGGAAAATGATGGGTTTTCCAGGGTCGTTGACTTTTTTGAAATTAAGCGGGCAGTGGTACATGCCGGCGGGAATGTAGACGCAGGTAGCCTCGGTGATGGTGAACTTCTCCTGGTCTTTACCGTCCTTGCTCAAAGTCAGTTCGACCACTCCGCCCAGATCGGGCATATTGGTGCCGTCGCCGCCGGTGAAAAACAGGAACTGGTCGAAGTCGTGGTAATGATGCTCCTTTACCATTTCGAAAGGCTGGGTGATGGCCTGGCAGCCTATCGAGAATTTAAGGTTCCCGAAGTCCTTGTCGCTGGTCAGCATCAGGCGCGGCGCCGTTACCTGGGCATGGTGCCCCTCTTTTTTAGATACCGTCTTTCTTACGTATTTTTCCAGGTCCGATTGTGCCATGGGTTCGCCTCCTTGTATTTAGTTGGATTGGTGTAATTATATATCTTTTGATATTGTTTTGTCTTTATCAACTATTCTGTAAAAAATATGCCATTGGCTACGGAATAATCATAATAGACAGATTCTTACAATATTCACAAGTCGGATTCCTGTTCCGGGTGGAAAACCGAGTTATGAAATTTCTTGACAAACAAACTGACGATGGAATATAATTGCAACCAGGTGCAAGGGCAATGAGTTGCGTAATTACTTTAAAGGCTAAAGGATTGAAACTGACCCCGCAGCGCAGGTTAATCGTGGACGTAATTCATGATGCTACAGACCATATCACCGCCGAGGAAATCATCAACTATGTCCAGGCCAGGATGCCCGGGGTCAATAAATCAACCGTCTACCGCACGCTGGAACTGCTGGAAAAGGCCGGTTGCGTGTACAAGAGCGAGCTTGGCAACAGCTTTATCTATCACCATGAGGAAGAAGGTCACCATCACCACCTGGTGTGCCGCTGTTGCGGCAAGACCATAAATTGCCAGGAAAACATTTTCGCGCCGGTACAAAAAGTGCTCAAGGACAGATATAATTTCCGCGCCGACTTTAAACACCTGGTCATGAGCGGGCTTTGTGGAGAGTGCGGTAGCCAGCAAAATTAGGGATTATTATTTTTTTAATGCTAATTGCAACTGATTGCATTTACCACTGGATGCAAGATGCCTGAAAACATCATGGAAACGAAATTAGCCGCTCTACGGGTGGACGTGTTAAAAGAAACGGGAGAGGTGATGCTTTTTATCGAGACTGCCTGCGGTCCCCGGCCGGTGATGGGATGGCCTGATCTGGACAGCCTGCGGGATTTTGCCGAGAACTTGCTTGGCATCTGTTCAAATGTCAAAGGTAAAAGGGCGCCCGGTGCACCGTGCCCGGTTGATGATGTGCGTGATATCTTTTTTAATGGCAATTGAGCTATCGAATTTAAAAGGGGGATACAGCTTCATGAAAAGGGCCTTCGTTTTTCTTGCCGTATTTCTGGTTACCAGTCTGGCAGTGGGGGTGCTGCTGGGAGGGTGTGCGTCGGAAAATAGCTCGAAAGTAAAGGTGGTTACCAGCACGTCCTTGATTGCCCAGATTGTCGAACGGGTTGGCGGCGATAAGGTCAGCGTGGTAAATATCATTCCCCCGGCACAGTGCCCGGGACACTTCGATGTCAAACCCGGTGACATCCAGAAACTGGCCGATGCCAAATTGTTTCTCATCCATAACTGGCAGGGCGAAAAGTTCTCTGGCGACTTAATCGCCTCGGCCAATAATAAAGACCTGACGACCATTCCCGTTGAGATGGCGGGCAACTGGATGACCCCTCCGGTGCAGCGGGACGCCGCCGATAAAATAGCCGCCGCGATAGCGCAGGTAGACCCGGCCAACAGCGCCGCCTATCAGGAAGCCGCGGCGGCCTATAAGACCGCGGTCACGGCCAAGGAATCGGAAGTTAAAGCTAAGCTGGGACAGGCCAACCTGGCCGCAGTCAATGTTCTTTGCGATGAGCAGCAGACCGGCTTTGTCAAATGGACAGGCCTCAATGTAATCGCCACTTACGGCCGGCCGGAGACGTTCACCCCACAGGTAGTCAAGGACCTGGTGGACAAGGGCCGGGCAGGCAAGGTGACACTGGTCATCGACAACATGCAGACCGGCGGGGAATCCGGCAAGAGTCTGGCGGAACAGCTTGGCGCTAAACATATCGTGCTCTCGAATTTCCCGGAGGGCTATAAAGATACGGAGACCTGGGAGAAGGCTTTAGATAAGAATATCCAGTTGATACTGGACGCCGTTAGTAAATAAAAAATATCGGGGTACTTCATGGGCGTAAATAGATTATACGATTACTCCATAGACATCGAGAAAGCCGTGGTCTCCTACCGGGAGGATATCGCCCTGCGCGGCGTCAGCCTGAAAGTAAGATACGGGGAGTTTGTCGGCATCGTCGGCCCCAACGGGGCCGGCAAGACCACCCTGCTGACCATCGTTAACGGGATGGGCAAGCTGGTGAACGGGCGGGTCTGCGTCCTGGGGCATACCCTGTCTTCCGGCAACGGCCATACTTTGAGGAAAAAGGTCGGTTACGTGGCGCAGGCGCAGAGCATTGACCCCAGGATGCCGATGGACGTCCGCGAGGTGGCCATGATCGGGCGCTACGGGCGGCTGGGCCTGTTCCGGAAGCCGGGCAAACAGGACTGGGAAATCGTGGATACGGCGCTGGAGCTGGTGGGCATGTCACATCTGGCGCGGCGGCCGATAGGGCACCTTTCTGGCGGGGAGCAGCAGCGGGTCGCCATCGCGCGCTGCCTGGCCCAGGAGCCGGAGATTTTCCTGCTGGACGAGCCGACGGCCTCGCTCGACTGGAAGGCCAAGACCGATATTCTGGAGCTGGTCAAGCGTATCCACGATGTCAGAGGGTTGACCACCCTGATTGTGACCCATGACTTGAGCGCCCTGCCGGTGGCCTGCGACCGGGTGGTGCTGATGAAAGACGGGCTCATCTGGGAAGAAGGCCAGGTCGAAGGTTTGCTGACCGATACCAAGCTGGGGCAGTTGTACGATATTCCCGTGGCCGAGGTAGAGAAACGGCGCCGTGAGTCCGCCGTAGCCTGATGTACGAGTATTGAGCAACATGGACTTGTCGATATTTACCTACCCCTTTATGCAGAATGCCCTGCTCTCCGCTTTCCTGGGCGGCATTGCCTGCGCCACCATCGGCGTCTTCGTGGTGCTCCTCCATATGCCATTCATCGGGGTGTGCATGTCGCACGCCGCTTTCGCCGGGGCGCTCCTCGGCCTGTGGCTGGGGTTCAACCCGATGCTCGGCGCCTTCGTCTTCAGTCTCGGGGCGGCGGCGGTCGTCGGTCCGCTGGCCGACCGCGGCGAGCTCAACCCGGAGACCTCGGTGGGGGTCATCTTTTCCCTCATGCTCGGCCTGGCTTTCCTTTTCATGGGGCTGATGTCCGGCCCCAAGTCCGCGGCCCTGGAACTGTTGTGGGGCAGCATCCTGACCAATACCCGGAGTGATATCATCTTCCTGGGGGTAGTAGCTGTCCTGGTGGTGGGAATAATTATTGTCTTTTACAAGGAGATACAGGCGACTATCTTCCAGCGCGACATGGCACGGGCCGTGGGCATACCGGCCACGATGATGCTCTACGGCATACTGTTTTTAACGGGGGCCACCATTACGGCGTCGTTCAGCTCCATCGGCGGGCTGCTCATCTTCAGCCTGATTCTTAACCCGGCGGCGGCCGCCTACCAGCTGACCTACAGCATGAAACGCATGTTCCTTTACTCGGCCGGCTTCGGCGTGCTGTCCAGCTGGGCCGGCCTGCTGTTTTCCTACCTGTTCGATATTCCCAGCGGCGCGACCATCGTGGTGACCTCTTCAATCATCTTCCTGCTGGCGGTCATCTTCTCTCCCAAG
>CAYWZO010000039.1:12096-16249 GCA_964462865.1 uncultured Dehalococcoidaceae bacterium
CGAGGGCCGCTACCTGGGATGAAAAGGCGACGGAAAGGGATACTTCCCGGCTGGAAGCCATGGCGGCGCGCCTCGACATCAAACCCGGCGCCACCGTACTGGACGTCGGCACCGGCACCGGCGTTTTCGTGCCCTATCTTTTAAAGAAGATAGGGCGTGCGGGGGACCTTGTCTGCCTCGATTTTGCCGAGGAAATGCTTAAGGTCGCCCGGGCCAAGGGCTTCCGGGGGAACATCAGCTATCTCTGTGCCGCTATCGAAGACAGCCGGCTGCCGGACAGGTCTTTCGACGCCGTCGTCTGCTATTCCGTTTTTCCCCATTTCCGGGACAAGCCCGGGGCCCTGCGGGAAATTAACCGGCTGCTCAAGAAAGGCGGGCGGCTTTATATCTGCCATACCTCCAGCCGCCGGGCCATCAATGAGGTTCACCGTAGCCTGCCGGAGGTCTGCGACCATCTCTTCCCGGAGAACGGCGAGACACAGCGGATGCTGTCCGGGGCCGGCTTTGCCGATATCTGCATCTCCGACGGGGAGAACGATTACTTCGTAAGCGCCCGCAAGCCCGGTTAGCTTTGCCCCGACCGGCTGGCGAGTCGGGTTTTCAGTTCCCTGTAAAGTTCCTCCGGCTCTTTACCGATGGACAGCTGCTCCATGGGGCACATGCCCCGGCCGTCATCCCGCAAGATGTAGGGGACAACTTTGTCCAGGTGGTGCCTGATGCCGTGCTTTTGCAGCGTTTTCATGGCCAGCTCACTGCCCAGCGGGCTGTAGACCTCGCGGGCGTGCGCTTTAACGGAAAGCAGGGCGGCGGCGTTGCCCATGACTTTATCGTAGATGACGACCGGTCCATTCGCGGCGCTTTCGGCGGCGAGGTACTCCATCAAAGGCAGCAGCTGTTCCTTCTGTGATGAAAACAAAAGATTTTCCCTCCGATACACCCGGAGGGTATCGTCGCTGGCCAGGAAGGCGCGGTAAAGGTCATCGGTCATCTTCCATCTATTTTCATGATATCAAAACAGGCGGATAAGTTAAAACGAGGGCAGGTTGTTTACCAATCAGGATTAATGATAATATAAAGATATTCTGAAAGGGCAAACGAAAAAGGGGGGCCTTAAGATGCCGAACAATGCCAAGGTAGGTGGCGTGCTGTCCATCGTAGCCGGGTCGTTAGGACTCTGCGGGTTCCTGCTATACGTCTTTTTTGTTGCCATAATAGCCTGGGGGTTTGGAGACTTTTCTTTCACCTATAAATCCGGCACGGAGGAAGAGTATATTGCCATCTTTTTCCTGGTCTTTTATGGGGTCATGGGCTTATTATACGCGCTGGTAAGCGTGCTGGCGATTGTGGGCGGGGCGCTGGCGCTGCGGAAAAGGAACTGGGGCTGGGCGCTGGCGGGTTCCATCGGCGCGACAATGTCCTTTTTCCCGTGCGGGATACCGGCGATAATCTTCATTTCCATGGGCAAGCCGGAGTTCCGGGCGCCTGGCCCGTCCGCCCCGCCCGCGCCGGCGGCGCCGATTACCGGGTGAAAGGGAGGCAGGTGAGTATGGGTTTCTTTGATTTCTGGAGGAGAGTCTTCGAAGGCGAGGACGTTGACGCCGAGCTGAAGGCGGCGCGCGCCCGCCACGGCATTAACGTGGACGAGAAGGACGAAAAAGAGGCGGAAGAAGAGAAAGAGCCTTTCGACCCGTGGGAGGAGGTAAGCAACGCGCGTGTCAACTTTTTCCTGGGCTCATGGGTCAACCGCAAGTTCCACGTGATAGGGGAGGACAAGGTCAAAAGGCAGCTTGAGGAGCTGGAGAGAAAGCGGCAGGAGGAGGAGGCCCAACAAAAAAAGGAGGAGGAGTGAGGGAGAAAAATAGAAATATTTGAGTTTAAATGAGTTTGTTAATGCAATTAGCATATTCCCGTTAATTATTTATTCTCTTTCGTTTATTCTTGTTATCTTATTCATTATCCTGTCACATAAAAGAATACGTTTTAATTTATACTTTTCTTATACAAAAACGTATAAACTAGTTTTAGATAAAATATTATTAGCTTTATTATTCATATCATCACTCACTTTACTTTTTTTCGGTGTTCCATATGTTCAACAAACCGTTGATTATTTTACATATTTTTTCTGGTGGATGTTGTTAATTGGTTCTCTTGGTTTTACTTATTTTACTTTGTTTAAACCATTGGTAAATGGATTATTAAAAAAACAAGAGAAAGGAAAATTCTTTATTCCAATCGAAAATGTTGGTACGTTTACGAAATGGTTGATAATAATATTTATTATTTTTTTTATTCGGGAAGCCGTTCAATATCTTGTACTTGGAATAAAATATTACCAAGGAACATATGAATTAATATTTCAACATATATTATACTCTGTCTTATTTGTCCCTATAGCTGAAGAAACTGTATTTAGATGGTTGCCAAATCTAATTTGGGGACACAAAGGAATCATTTTTGGAACATTAATATGGTGTTTCTTCCATCCATTGTTATTATTATGGAATGAAATACCTTATTGGGAAATATTTAGCGCAACTATTTTAATATTTATACCAACAAGTTACTTTTACATAAGATTGTGGAAAGGAAAATATTTTTGGGCTACATATTTAATTCATATGCTTGAGAATCTTTTAATTATTTTATTTGGAGCTTTTTTAAGTATTCCTTCTTAAAACTCGCGATTTTACTCCTTACCTCTCTCCCTCTTGGTGATGGCATCTTGGTACATTTTTGCCAGGCCCTTGCCGTGCTGCCTTCCCCCTTATCACTTCCCCCTCAACGCGATAAAGATTATCCCCGGCCCGGTATGGACGCCCAGCGCCGGCCCCAGCTGCGCCAGGATGATTTTCTCCTCGGGGAACAGCGCGCCCAGCCGCTTCACGAAGGCCTGCGCCTCCTCGCGCTCCGTGTTATACACCACGGCCATGTCCTGGATAGCGCCGGCGTTTTTCACGTAGTTAAATAATACTTCGATGCCCTTAACCCGGCTGCGGGCCCGGCCCGCCGGCGAAAGCAACCCGTCTTTCATAGTTAGCATCGGCTTCACATTCAGGACCGAGCCTAACAGCGCCTGCACTTTACCGATGCGCCCGCCCAGCGCCAGGTATTTCAGCGTATCGAGCAGCCCTATCACGCGGATGCTCTGAATCATCTTTTTGACCTCTTCCGCCACCTGCGGCAAGCTCTTGCCGGACTGCGCCAGCGCGTTTGCGGCCATGGCCAGCTGCCCCAGACCCATGGTGACTACCTGCGAGTCAATCACCTCGATAGGGCATTTATCGCCCGCGGCTGCCTTGGCCTGCAGCGCGGAGTTGAAGGTGCCGCTTAGCTTGGCGGTAACATGGATGGAAATAATCCCGTCAGCCTGCGGGGCCAGTTCTTTATAAACATCGATAAAATCCTGCGGGGTCGGCTGGGTGGTGCTGGGGTGGACGGGGTCACTCTTGAGCCTCCGGTAAAACTCGTCTGCGGTGATGTCCACCCCATCGTGAAAGACCTCTTTGCCGAAGCGCAGGTACACTGGCACCATGGTGATGCCCAGCTCCTCGGCTAATTGCGGCGGCAGGTCGGCGGTGCTATCGGTCACGATTTTTACGGTCATGTTATTTTATTTCTCCCCCTTCCTCTTGGTGATGGCATCCCGGTACATCTGCCCCAGGCCCTTCCCGTGCTGTTTCATCTTCGCGCGCTTCTTACGCAGCTTCTCGGCGCGCTTTTCCTGACGTGTCTTCTCGCTATCGTTTCCGGGTGAACTCCTGTCCATCCTCGATTACCATTTCCTTGCGCAGCTCGATGATTCTGTCCCGTATTAGAGCCGCCTTCTCGAACTCTAAAGCGCGGGCGGCCTGCTTCATCTGCGTTTCCAGGTCTTTCACCAGGCGCAGGATTTCCTCGCGGGTGGCGGGGGTGCCGGGGGTGTAAGCGGCCTTCGTCTCGGCGACGGCGGCGGCTTTAACGCGCTCGGTGATGTCGCGTACCGCTTTGCGGATGCCCTGCGGCGTGATGCCGTGCTCTTTATTGAAGTCCTCCTGTATCTGGCGGCGGCGCAGCGTCTCGTCGATGGCCTCCCGCATGGAGCGGGTGACCGTGTCCGCGTACATGATGACCTGCCCGTCGATGTGGCGGGCGGCGCGGCCCATCGTCTGGA
>CAYWZO010000040.1:0-15597 GCA_964462865.1 uncultured Dehalococcoidaceae bacterium
ACGATAACGCCCGGCAGGCCGTTGGCCAGGGCGATATCTTTATCGTAGTGTATCTGGTAATAGTCGCCGGAAGCGCTGGCGTACTTCACCAGCTGCATCGACGTGGGGTATTTCACCAGCGCCGGTACCTCGCTCCCGACCTCGATATCTTCAAAATAAACCTGTCCGGCCACTTTAACTCCGCTAGTACTTAATGTAAGTATTTTTGCCCCTGACCACCACCTCGCCCCGCTGGCTGGTATAGGTCATCTCGGTGAACATGAAAAGGGTCGGCCCTTCCGCACCCGGCATCTGACGCAGCCGGGTAAGCGTTCCCGTAACGGAGATGACATCGCCGACTTTTATCGGCAGGAGGTACTCCAGCTCGCTGGCCCCGTTGAGCAATCGCTTGAGCGGCCCCCTGGCGTTGAACAGCCGGTGTATCAGCTCCCTGGGGACGAGGGCGGCGGGGAAAGTGGGCGGCGTGACTTCCCTCCAGCGGGGATTGGGGTCTTCGATAGCCTCGATGAAGCGTGTGACCATCCCCTTTTCGATTTCGTAAACATCCGGCCCGAACGGTACATTGAGCAGACCTTGCAGCTCTTCGCTGATTACCGGCTCATCGTTCAAGTGATAGCCTCCTATGCCGGGCATTAAGACGTTTTATTATATCTTAAAGGGGTGATAAATGACCAGCCCCGGTTAACCGGGCCGACAGGTATTAAGAAAGTGCCACCAGAAACGCTGTAGTCGAAATCCTGGCTTGATTTGTTCCTTTCATATCTCTTCCTATCCCTTCAGCTTTTTCACGAGATTGGCGACGTTTTTACCGAAGTTCCAGGCCGTCCTCATCCCTTCCTCGTCTTTTTCCACCTCGCCTTTTTCCCGACCGAAGGCGACGTTCCAGTATGTCGAGCCGGGATTTATCACTCCGTTGATATGAAACCAGAAAAGCAGTTCGGCAAATGTGAAGTTTTGACCGCCGCGGCGGGCCACCACCAGCGGGCCGCCCACCTTGCCCTCATACCGGCGCCGAAAGCCATAGGCATATCCCGCCCTTTCCAGCAGGCCTTTTACAAGGGCCGTCGCCGAGCTGTAATAGACCGGCGAGCCGACCACGATGGCATCCGCCGCCAGCATCTTCTCGATTACCGGCTGCGCGTCGTCTTTAATGGAACAGCCCTCGTTGTCCCGGCAGTAACCGCAGGCGTTGCAACCCCGGATATCGAGCCCCGCCAAGCGCACCAGCTCTGTTTCCAGTCCTTCTTCGGCTATGGCCTTTAGGCAATACGCCGTTAATAGCCCCGTATTTCCGCCTTTCCTGGGGCTGCCCACAATGCCGACCGCTTTCATCGTTTACCTCCTGCTTTCTGGTACAATTTATGCCGTTTTATATACCCGGCCACCGGCCCGGGTACAAGGTGGCCGATTTTCTCTCCCCGCGCCGCCATCTCTTTTATTCTGGTGGCGCTGATATCCATAAATGGTTTTTCCAGAAATATCACTTTATTTGAAATGCCCGGTATCCGGCTTTCCAGCAATTTCATATCGGGGCGCGGGCAACCTGGCCGGGGCACCGTTACCAGCCGGCATATTTTAATGAGGCGGGCCGGCTCCCGCCACTCCGGAAGCTGCGACAGGCTGTCCCAGCCCAGGATAAAATATATCTCCACCCCAGCACCCAGTTGTCCCCGCAAAGCGATCAATGTATCGACAGTATAGGACGGTCCGGTCCGCTCAATTTCGATGGTCGATATCGTCAGGCCCGGCTTCGTCTTTACTGCCAGGCGCAGCATATTCAGGCGGTCCCCTGACGGGGTTATCGGTTGGTTAACCTTGGACATCGGCTGGCCCGCCGGTACCAGTATCACCTCATTAAGACCCAGGGCTTCCCTGGCAGCCTCGGCCATGCCTATATGCCCCAGGTGTACCGGGTCGAACGTTCCCCCGAGGACGCCAATCTTTTTCACTTCACAACTCCCAGGTCAAGTCACCGCAACGGATTTTATCACCGGTCCTGGCCCCCATTTTTTCCAGCCGTCGGTGGACGCCCATTTTTTTCAGCAGGTAGTTAAGCTGCCAGCGCAGTTCAGCAGGGGTAACCCCGGTACCCCCCATGATACGCTCCAGGCCGGGCGCGGAAACAACATAGCCGTTTCCCTGCCGTGTGACCTTTACGCCGCCTTCACGCGGCCGGGGCCGGAAGACCTTGAGAGGCTCTTTCTCAACTTCTTTCCCGACTTCCATCTTCAAGACCTTGAAGACGTCTTTCATCAGTTCGGACACACCCTGGCCGGTCGCCGCCGAGATGTAATGCGCCTTGATACCGGCCCCACCGAGTTCGGTTTCTAACGCTTCCCGGCGTTCCGTTACTTCAGGCAGGTCAATCTTATTTATCACCACTAGCTGCGGCTTCCGCGCCAGTCCCGAGTCATACATATTCAATTCGTTATTCAATGCCAGCATATCCTGCAACGTTGCCTGGGTGCTCCCGTCCACCAGGTGGATGAGAATCTTCGTACGCATGGCGTGTCTCAAAAATTCATGCCCCAGACCTTTCCCTAGATGAGCCCCCTCGATGAGGCCCGGTATCTCCGCCAGGATAAAGCTTTCCAGGCCCACGTTTACCACACCAAGCACCGGCTCTAGGGTTGTAAAGGGGTAGCTGGCAATCTTCGGTCTGGCCGCCGAAGCTGCCGCCAGCAATGTTGACTTGCCGGCGTTGGGATAACCGATGATACCCGCATCGGCAATCAGCCTCATCTCCAGGCGGATTTCCCTGGCTTCTCCCTCCTCCCCACGCTGGGCGATGCGCGGCGACTGATTGGTCGAGGAGACGTAATGCGTGTTCCCCAACCCCCCCCGGCCACCGCGGGCCACGATCACCTCCTCACCGGGCCCTGTCAAGTCAGCAATTAGCAATTTTTCGCCGTCTTCCACTGCGGTCACAATCGTCCCCGGCGGCACATCAAGCACCAGGTCCCTGCCGTCCTTACCGTTTTTTTTATCGCCGGAACCTTGCCCGCCATTTTCCGCACGGTGCCACCCGCGCTGACGGTAACGGCGCAGGCTATCCACGCTTTCGCTGGCCATGAAGATAACATCCCCACCCCTGCCCCCGTTGCCGCCATCAGGACCGCCAAAGGGAACATACTTTTCCCTCCGGAAGCCTATAGCCCCGTTACCGCCTTCCCCCGCCTTGACTCTTATCTCTGCTCTGTCGAACATAAAAGCAAAATAGTGATTAAATTATACAACAATATATGATATGTTGTTTTTTATCAGAAATAATACTACTATACAGCGCGTTAACCTGCGGAAGCAGATGTGAATTTCGTAAAAGAAGACCAGAAGAATGTCAAAAATCGTACAATTTATTCACAAAAAATCATAAATAATAACATAAAAACAAATCTCGTAAATCAACATTCCGGTAAAGAAAATCTGGCAGTGAAGAAGTCAGGTCGACCGCGGCGGAACCGGTGGTCATTCGGGCAGCGATTTTGTTGTTTTTTTATGTTTTCTGTCGGGGTGCAGCTGATGCTGGATGTCCTGTATCTTGCGTTTCAGGTAGGGACTGTTCTCGAGAACGGCGGCTATTTTTTTGCAGGCGGTCGTCACGGAAGCGGCGTCTCGGTTGCCGAGTTCCTGGCCGATCCGGGAAAGGGAGCAATTGGTCTCTTGGCGTATGAGGTACATTGCTAGGCGGCGGGCCAGCGCGGTGTCCTTGTCCCGCTGCCGTCCCGAAAGCACCTCGCGGGTGAGGTGGAAACAGATGGCCACAGCCTCGACGATCGATGACGGTTGCATGTCGTTAACAGCATATTCCTTGCTGGCGATGTCCTCCAGCGCCCTGGCCGCGACATCCACGGTGGGCACCACCCGGAGCAGCCTCGCATAGGCAATGACGCGGTTCAACGAGCCCTCCAGTGACCTGATGTGCGGGTGTGCACCACTGGCTATAAGTTCAAGTACGTCCTGGGAGATGTTGACACCCTTGCGCCTGGCCTTCGATTCCAGGATGGCCAGACGCGTCTCGTAGTCCGGCGGCTGGATATCCACAATCAACCCCCATTCGAAGCGGGAGCGCAGACGTTCCTCCAGCAGGGGCATGGACTTGGGAGGCCGGTCGCTGGTAATGACGATTTGCCGGTTGGTGTTATGCAGCTCGTTGAAGGTATGGAAGAAGCTTTCTTCCGTCTGCTCCTTTCCCCCGATGAAGTGGATATCATCGATAAGGAGCATGCCGATGCTGCGGTACTTGTTGCGGAACTCCTCGGTAGACCTGTCCCGCAAGGCGGCCACGAACTCGTTGGTGAACTGCTCGGCACTGGCGCAGATGACGTTGATGTGCCGGGCCGCCGCTTCCTGTCCGATGGCATGGAGCAGGTGCGTTTTGCCCAGGCCGGGGCCGCTGTAGATAAAAAGGGGATTATAGCTGTGGCCGGGGTTCTGCGCTACCGAAAGCGCGGCGGCCCGGGCTAGGCGGTTGGCGCCCCCTTCGATGAATGATTCGAACGTGTAATCCGGGTTAAGCCTGGTATAGGTCGGTGCCGGTACCGGTATCATCGCCTGGTTTCCGGTGTTTACGTGAAGATGGGGCTTGCCATTGACCTGAAAGACGACCTGTACCTGGGATGAAGTTAGCCCGGTGAGTGCCTTCTCGATAAGCGCCTGCTGGTTTTTCTCGAGATATTCCGCGGCGAAGGTATTGGGGACACCGATGACGAACTGGTTGTCCTGATAGGATAAGCCGATGGTCTTGCTGAACCAGGTTCTGAAATTGGGTTTGCTGACCTGGACCTGCAATTCACCCAGGACAGTCTCCCATATCTGCTGTGGCGTTCGGGTATGATTCGGTTCCATATAGGTTACCTGCCTGCTTTCACAGCGCAGGCATACAATACCCCTCCTGTTACAGGCAAACGTTGACCCTGGCAGGTGATTGGAGTGAATTCCCGCCCTCCACGGCGGTTCCTGTGGGGCGAAGGTTAATAAATGATTAATTTATTAACACCACATAGCATACAGCCCCGACCCCTACCGTGGCAAATCTTTTCGGGGACAGGGGCACATGACTTTTCCTCATAAAACCTCTTTAAACCTCCCTTTTTTGATTAATTTTGGCAGTTGCAGGCTCAAAAGGCCGGGTTGTTGAAAAAATATTTTAATGATAAAATTTGGCGTCTGGAGAAATATATGCTTACTGTCTTTATGGGTTCGCCGGAGTTCGCCGTGCCGGCGCTGGAGCAGCTGGTCCTCAACGGGCATCAGGTTGCGGCGGTTTATACCCAGCCGGACAGGCCGGCAGGGCGAGGGCGCGCCCTGGTGCCGCCGCCGGTCAAGTCCGCTGCTTTACAGATGGGACTAGAAGTGATGCAGCCCGAAAGCCTGCGGACGGGAGCCGCAACTGCGCAGCTGGCTGATTTGAAACCGGATATCATTGTGGTCTGTGCTTACGGACAGATACTACCGCAGGCGATACTGGATATGCCGACTTACCGGTGCCTGAACATCCATTTCTCGCTGCTGCCCCGGCACCGCGGTGCCTCTCCGGTGGCGGCCACGCTGCTCGCCGGTGACGAGTTCGCCGGGGTAACCGTTATGGTGGTCACACCGAAGCTGGATACCGGACCGGTGCTGGCCAGGGCCGCGGTGACGATATCGCCGCAGGACAATGCCGGCACGCTGACCGGGAAGCTGGCCACAGTGGGGGCAAACCTGTTACTGGAAGCGCTGGCCGGCTGGCAGCGGGGTGAAATTACCCCCCTCCCCCAGGATAATAAAATGGCCACTTACTTCGGCCAGATTAAAAAGGAAGATGGCGAGATAGACTGGGCGCTACCGGTGGTGGCCATCGGTCGAAGAGTCAGGGCTTTCAACCCGTGGCCGGGATGCTATACCACCTGGCGCGGCAAGCAGCTGAAGATTATCGCGGCGGAAGCACTGCCGGGGGAATCCACGCCGGGGTCGGGCAAGGTAATCGCTAGGGCGGGTAAGGAAGGAGGATTGGGTATAGGCACGGGGGAGGGTGTCCTGGGCGTGCTGCGGCTACAACTGGAAGGCAAGAAGGCCGTAAACGCCGCCGAGTTCTTGAGGGGGCAGCGGGACTTCGTCGGTGAGAAATTACCCGATTAAAGCCTTAAATGAGCAACAGCGCATATGCGCAAAAGCGTAAATGCGCACGAATGGCTAATATATAATCGGTCTTATAATGTCGCAAATAAGGAGGTACGATTGCCAGTACCTGAAGATTTAAGCAAATTCGATACCTTTGTGGAAATCATCGCCCGGTTACGCGGGCCGAATGGCTGCCCCTGGGACAAAGAGCAGACCCATCAGTCGCTGCGGGAGAACCTCCTTTCCGAGTGCTATGAGGTGCTGGAAGCCCTCGATAGCAGTGAGACGGAGAAACTCCGGGAAGAGCTGGGTGACCTGCTGTTGCAGATAGTGCTGCACGCCCAGATCGCTCAAGATGATGGCGAATTCCAGATAGGTGACGTGGTAAAGGGTATCTCGGAGAAGATAGTCCGGCGCCATCCCCACGTCTTCGGCTCCGGCAAAGCCAGCAACGCCCGTGAAGTAATGCACAACTGGGAGGCCCTGAAGCGGGAAGAAAGGGACGAAGGTGCCTCCATGCTGGAGGGTGTGCCCAAAGACATGCCGGCCCTCGCTTACGCCTATGAGATTTCCCGTAGGGCGGTCAGGGTCGGCTTTGAATGGCCGGATATCGAGGGGGTTGTTGACAAGCTTCTGGAAGAGGTCAGGGAAATCAAGAAGGCAGGCAACCAGAAAGAGAAAGCCCGGGAGTTCGGCGACCTGCTGTTTACCATGGTCAATTACGCCCGATGGGAAGGCATTGATGCCGAGTCGGCCTTGCGGGAAGCCAACCGGAAGTTTTACCAGCGCTTTACCTACATGGAAAAATTGTGCCACGAGCGCGGCCTTAGCTTCGAAAAGTTGACATTTGACGAGCAAAATGCCCTCTGGGAGGAGGCGAAGAGGGGGATGGAATGAAGGCGGGAATAGAAGTGGAGATACTCCCGGTCAACGAAAGGACGCTGGACGAGTATCGCCGCATACCCTCATGGTTTGAAGTGAGAGCGAAACTTGAAGTTGAGATACTCAATGACGGCCTGGGCGGGATGATTTTCAAAGAACGGCCGGTGCAACATCCTTATAAAAAAGATTACGGGGAGGCTGAAGAGCCGAAAACATGGATGAGAGGTTTCAATACAAGCAACTGGGTAGTTTTATTGGTACATCACGGCGCGATACCCGTCGGCGGACTGACCATGGTCTGGAGAACGCCGGAAGTGAGAATACTGAACGGGCGTGACGACCTCGCCTGCGTCTGGGACATCCGCGTTCGTCCCGAGTATAAACAAAAGGGAATCGGAACAGAACTGTTTCAACAGGCGGTTGCCTGGTCCAAGAAGAATGGCTGCAGACAGCTTTGTGTGGAAACACAGAACGTAAACATGCCCGCCTGCCGGTTTTACCTGAAACAGGGCTGCAGATTGGGAGCGATCAACCGGTACGCTTATTTAAGCAATCCTGCCTTGGCAGATGAAGTGCAGCTCATCTGGTTCATGGATCTGCAGAATCAGCGAAGATAGGCCGAGGCTGGTCGGGGCGAGTGGACTCGAACCACCGACCTCAGCGTCCCGAACGCTGCGCGCTAACCAACTGCGCTACGCCCCGCCAGCACTAATTATACACTGGCCTATCTGGCCCGGCAAGTTATCACGGCCCGCCACCAATTGACCGCCACACTTATCTCACCTTTACTTACTAAAACCTCACCGGGTTATTTATGGTTTATTTACAGGTCGCAGATGCGTTTTTATGGTTAGTATACGCCCGGAATGGTAAAAAGTTATCATCCACTGGTGTCTTTGAGGATAAAAGCGATGATTAACGCATTGGTGCTCTCGGAGAGGCCGCTGTTGACTAGGAAAGAGGAGAAAGCCCTGGCGGCGGCTAACGTGCAGGTCAAGGCGCAAGCAAGGTTTCAAGAGGAAATGTTAGGTGGCGGCCTCGTTGATTACGATATCATCGTTATAGATGATTCCCTGCGCGGCGAGGACGCTTTCGAGATATGCCACCGGCTCCGCGGCGCTTCCCGGGCGTTCATCATTCTTCTCGGCAGCGAGCCTTCCTGGGAAATGTGGGAAAAAGGGGAGGAAATCGGCTTCGACCGCTATTATAAAAGACCTTTAACACCCCAGGAGCTGGGGACCAAGATAAAGCTCGCGGCCTATGAACTGGGACACAAGACGAAACTGCCACCGCCGGAACGCAGCTCAAAAGTCAATACCGTAAAGAAAGAAGAAAGAGCAAACTCTGAAATCGTACCAAAACGGGCGGAATCCGTGCCCGTACCTGAAGGGCCAGAGCCGGCAGGCCGTGACCCATCACCCGCGTCAGCGGAGATGAAGGAAAATGCCACCGGAATCTGGAAAGACCCTAAAGTCGCCGGTCTTATCAGCCGGCTCTTAAACGGAAAAGTCACCCAGCTGTGCCCGGAGATAGACTTGGGTCTCGAGGACGGCTTCTCGTACCGGGAGGCCGACGCCGCCATGGGAACGACTGGCCGGGAGACCGCCCTGATTCTGGAATCTCTGGAAAAAAGGGGCCTGATATTGAAGCGGGACTTTGATAGAATTCTCCACAGTCCCGACGGTTCGATGCAGCTCGTCCCGGTGGAAAGGTGCCCGCAGTGCGACTCTCCGGAGCTGACCCGGGGACAACTGATTGAGCACTTCAGATGCGGGCATATCGGGCCGGAGGAGGAGTTCACCAGGGGGCTTAACCAAGTCTGCCCCAAGTGCAAGCGGGAGCTTAAACTAATCGGCACGGACTACCGGAAGCCGGGGATGCGTTATATCTGCAATAGCTGCCAAGGGGTGTTCCCGTCGCCCGTGATAAAATGCCGCGACCTGAAAACAGGCAAGGTCTACCCTCTTGGAGAGCTCCGCTACTTTACACTCTATTCCTACCGGTTGAACGAGGCCAACAAACAGCGGCTTGAATTCGAGCTCGAACCGAAGAGGCAGCTCATCGATTGCCTGGAGCGCCTGGGATATGACGTCCAGGAAGCGGTCCAGGTCCAGGGGCGGTCCGGGGCCACCCATACCATCGACCTGGTCGCCAGCATTGACGATTTGTTGACCAGGCACGTTGTCGCCATCGGGATACTGGCAGCGCCGCATAATGAAACCAAAGTGTCCATCGACGCGCTGTTCGGCTTCGACAGCAAGGCCTACGATGCCGGTATCGATAACAAGATGGTCATCGCGGTCCCGGGATTTACCTCGGAAGCCATGAAATTCGCCGAGAGGCAGGGCATCAGGGTGTACCGGCTGGAGGACCTGCGGGCCCTGCTGGGCTGGAAAGTCCAGGAGACGGAAGTGATAGCTGTGAAGAAGGAAAAGGACCTGGAGAACTGCGGCCCGGTGGACCTGACCAAACTCGGCCCCAGGGGATGGCTGAAATGGCTCCTCGAGAAGCGGGGTTATCACGTAGCTGAAAAGCTCAAGATAACGGGAAGGTCGGGGGCCGAGCACATTCTGGATATTTACGCGGAAAAGGACGACGGCATTGTCAATCATAAGCTCGCCGCCTGCGTCATCATGAACAAAGAGGCCTTGCCTAACGATGTCAACGAAGTGATTAAATTTGACGCCGCGGCCTATGATGCCCGTATCCGCGATAAAATTATTATCAGCGTGCCCAGACTGACTAAAGAAGCCAGACAGTTTGCCGAATACCAGAGAATCAAGGTCCTGGAAGCTAAAGAGCTGGCCGATTTCTCCGACCGCTGCGAGGCGGATGATGCCGCCCGCCGTTTCAGCACCTTATTGAGCAATCAGTAAACCGGTGAGATAGAGTGAAAAAAAGCGTCATCATTGCCATACTGATACTCTGCCTGTTGACCTCTTATGTTATACTGATACCTTCCACACAGACCTATCTCTCTTTCGGACTGGGTACCGGCGTGGCCCTGGTAATTCTCGTCCATTTCGTGATATCTGCCTCCACGAGGAAAAAGCAGATCGCGCGTACCGCCTTCTGGATGCCGGTATTGAGCCTGTCGTGCCTTTTCATCCTTTTACCGATTGTCTTCGGCGCGGCGCTGCATTTCTGGGGGGCATTTTCCGTGGCCACCTGGATATTGCTTATCAGCCTCACCATGACCATGTACTACAACTTCCTCAACGTGCCCCTGGCCATCTACCAGAAGCGCCAGGAGCTGAAGCAGACAGGGGCAACCGGATATTATCCCTCCGTCACGGTCCTTATCCCGGCTTTTAACGAGGAGAGGGTCCTGGGCAGGGCTATCGAGGCCGTACTCGAGTCTGCTTATCCTGATAAAGAAATAATCGTCGTCGATGACGGCTCCAGCGACCTGACGCAGCGTATCGCCCAGGGTTACGCTGACCGTGGCGTCAAAGTAATCCACCGGCCGAACGGCGGCAAGGCCACCGCCCTGAATCACGGGCTGCTGTTCGCCCGGGGGGAAATTATCGTCATCGTGGATGCGGACAGTCAAATCTGCCATAATACGCTGGCGGAACTGGTCAAACCTTTCCGGGACCCGGATGTCGCGGCGGTGGCCGGCAATATCAAGGTACTCAACCGCAATAACCTGTTGACGCGGTGTCAGGCCCTGGAATATATCTCCAGTATCAATATTTACCGTCGGGCCTTGGATGTCTTCGGCAGTGTGACCGTGGTCCCCGGCGCCCTTGGCGCTTACCGCCGCGAGGCCCTGGTGGGTAGCGGCTTCTATGACCCGGATACCCTGGTCGAGGATTTCGACGTCACTATCAAGGCCCTCAAATCGGGCAAAATTGTCCAGGCGAGTACCACGGCAGTCTCCTATACTGAAGCCCCGCAGACGCTGAAAGACCTGTTCAAACAGAGAATAAGGTGGTACCGGGGCAACTTCCAGACACTGTGGAAACACCGTGACGCCGTTTACAATTCCCGGTACGGATTTCTGCAGAGGCTGTCTTTTCCCCATATCGCCATATCGATGGTTTTTCTGCCGCTGGCCGGACTGGTGAACATCGCCGCGTCTATTATGATATTACTGGATGGCCGGGGGCTGGTGCTGCTGCCCACCTTCCTGTTTTTCTGTTTTCTGCAGTTACTGCTGTGCATCATGGCTCTCCAGCTGGATGACGAAGACCGGAAACTGGCGCTGTATTCGCCGTTTTTGATACTGTTCTATAAACAGTTCTGTGATTTCATTCTCCTCAAGAGCTTCTTCGACGTCGTCTTTCGCCGGCGACTCAAGTGGACGAGTGCCCGGAGGGTGGGGGCGGAGGTATCCAGAAAAGTTATTTCCTGACAACACCTGCGTCCCGTTATCAAGGTTGTTTGAAACGGATTGAAATAGAACCATCAGCCCCCCTCGTTGACATCCCGCCCGCGCCACTTTACAATTAGCTTTAATAGTGGCGATTCTTTGTGTCATAAATTTCCACTATCGGGGTAAATGCGCCTAACTGCAGATGAGTAATTGCGCAGTTACGGAGAAATATGAAATACATCGTATTAATAATCGACGGCGCTGCCGGACTGCCGCTGCCGGAATACGGGCACAAGACCTGCCTGGAGCTGGCGGCGACGCCCAACCTGGACGCGCTGGCCGCCGAGGGCTCGTTGGGGCTGGTACGCACCGTACCGCCGGGCATGGAGCCGGGCAGTGCCGTGGCCTGCATGTCCGTCATGGGCTATGACCCGGCGGTCTATTATAAGGGGCGCGCCTCCATCGAGGCCGGGAGCATGGGCATTAACATCGGCCCGGGAGAAGCTGTTTTCCGCTGTAACCTGGTGACGGTCGAAGACGGAAAGATGCAGGACTACAGCGCCGGCCACATCTCCAGCGCGGAATCGACAAAAATTATTAGGTCACTCGATAAGAGACTAGGCGAAGAACAGGTAAAATTCTACCCCGGCGTGAGCTACCGGCATATCTTGAAGCTGCAAGGACATGAGGACGCCCTGGAAGCTGCCTGTACGCCGCCTCATGACATATCCGGCAGGCCGGTGGCGGAATACCTGCCGAAAGGAAAGGGGAGCGCCATCCTGCGCGACCTCATGGCGCGCTCGGAGGCTGTCCTCAAAGAACAGCCCGTCAACATCGCCCGGCAGGCACGTGGCGAACTGCCCGCCACCACCGTCTGGCTTTTCTGGGGGAGCGGCCCCGCGCCCGCCATGCCGACTTTTAAAAAGGTCTACGGCCTCAAAGCGGCCCTGACGTCGGGCGTCGACCTGTTGAGAGGGCTGGCGAAGATGGCGGGCATGACCGTGCTGGATATCAAGGGCGTGACCGACGGCCCGGACAGCGACCACGCGGCCCAGGCAGAGGGCGCTCTGGAGGCTTTGCGGAAGAATGACCTCGTATTTATCCATATCGAAGCGCCGGACGAGGCCGGCCACGAAGCTGACGTTAAAGGCAAAGTGGGCGCGATAGAAAAGATAGACGCGGAAGTCGTCAGCCGCCTGCGGGCCTGGCGCGGCGGTGACCTGCGCCTGCTCGTCATGCCCGACCACCCCACGCCGATAACCGTCCGTACGCATACGCCCGACCCCGTCCCCTTCCTCCTGTGGGGCAAGGGGATAAAACCTAACGGTGCCGGGCGCTTCACCGAGGCCGAGGCGAAAGACACTGGAATTTTCATCGGAGAAGGGTATAAAATAATGGGGAAACTGGTGGGGGAGACAATAATATGAAAAGCGCAGTTACGCAGATGAGGAAATAAGGAAAATATTATATGTCGTTAATCGTCCAGAAATACGGCGGCTCGTCAGTGGCGGGCGCCGAGAAGATTAAAAACGTCGCCCGGCGTATTATCAGGACTAAAGAGACCGGCCATCAGGTGGTGGTGGTCGTCTCCGCGATGGGCGATACCACCGACGACCTGATAAAAATGGCCTACCAGGTCAGCGAGCAGCCGGACCAGCGGGAGCTGGACGTCCTCCTTTCCACCGGAGAGGTCGTCGCCAGCACGCTGCTGGCCATGGCCCTGCACAGCCTGGGGCAGCCGGCCATCAGCCTCACCGGCGCGCAGGCCGGCATCAGGACCGACGCCTCTTTCAGCCGCGCCCGCATTACGGATGTCGACCCCAAGCGCATCGTCAGGGAACTGGACAGGGGCAATATCGTCATCGTGGCCGGTTTCCAGGGCATTACCGAGGATATGGATATTACCACGTTGGGACGGGGCGGCGCGGATACCACCGCCGTGGCCATGGCGGCCTCGTTAAAAGCTGAAAGGTGCGAAAGGTATACCGATGTCGACGGGATTTATACCACCGACCCGCGCCTGCTGCCGGAAGCGCGTAAACTTAAAGAGATAAGCTATGAGGAAATGCTGGAGATGGTGACCTACGGCTTCAGGGCCATCCATCCGCGCGCCGTCGAGCTGGGGGAGCTTTTCAACGTCCCCATCCTGGTGGCTTCGAGCTTTAATGAGAACCTTGGTACGCTAATTCATAAAGAGGTGTCTATGGAAATACGTAATAAAGTCAGAGGCATTGCCCACGACCTTGACGTGGCCAAGATAACCGTGGTCGGCGTGCCCGACCATCCCGGCATCGCCGCGGGGATATTCGTGCCGCTGGCGGAAGCCGGCATCAGCGTCGATACCATCGTTCAGAACGCCAGCGTGGAAAATATTACCGACCTTACTTTTACGGTGGCGGGGAGCCAGCTGAAAGGGGCGATGGCGGTCATCGAGCCCATCGCCAAATCCATCGGCGCCCGGCAGTGCGTCAGCGATGATAAGCTGGGCAAGGTAAGCATCATCGGCACCGGCATGCAGAACGCCCCGGGCTACGCCGCCCGGATGTTCGCTGCGTTGAGCCAGGAAAATATCAACATCCAGCTTATCACGACGTCGGAAATAAGAATAACCTGTATTATCGAGGAATCGAAAGTCAAAGACGCGGTACGCGCCCTGCACCGCGCCTTCGAGCTGGAAAAAGAAAAGTAGAAATTTCTTGGAGATGCGTCAGGCAATCGCTAGACGGCGACCACCTCTTTGACTTCGGGGATTTCCTGCTTGAGTATCCGCTCAATCCCGTTTTTAAGCGTCAGCTGTGACAAGGCGCACCCGGCGCAGGCGCCTACCAGCTTTACTTTCACCGTGCCGTCCTCGACGGCCACCAGTTCCACGTTGCCGCCGTCCCTCACCAGGTAAGGACGGACCTTATCAAGTACTTCCTTGACCTTCTCCTGCATTATTGTCTCCTTCGGAAAGGGTTGATACCCCTTAGTATTTATTCTAGCTTTCATATTGATATTTTGTCAAACATATCGAGATTAAAATATGACTTATATCACTTGTATGACTTTTCTCCATAGGGTAAAATATTAAGTTAAAACACTCCATTTTTTGGGGAAATGAATGACACGCGATGATGAGAGACTACTTAGATTAAAACAGCAACGCTCAAAAGAAGCCATCGACCTGGCCATGCAGGCGCGGTGGCAGGAAGCCGTCGACCTCAACCAGGAGATTGTCCGGGACTTTCCTGAAGACGTCGACGCCTACAATCGGCTGGGCCGGGCCTGCCTGGAACTGGGGCAGTACCAGCAAGCCCGCGAGGCCTATGAGAACGCGGTAAGGCTGGACCCTTATAACGCCATCGCCAGCCGGAACATCAGACGTCTGAACGATATCAAGGAAACCGGAGATACCGCGGTGGAGACAGGTAAAGTCGAACCGCAGCAGTTCATCGAGGAGATAGGCAAAGCAGGGATGGTTACCCTTGAAGAACTGGCACCCAAGGAAAGCCGCGCCCGGGTCGTGGCGGGCGACCGGGTATTTTTGAAGTTGGACGGCTCGGTGCTGACGGTGGAAAGCAGCCGCGGTGAATACATCGGGCGGGTTGAGCCCAAGCACATGCAGCGCCTGGCGCGCCTGATGCTGGGGGGCAATCAGTATTCAGCTACGGTCGTCAGGTCCACCGCTGATATGATGACCGTCATGATACGGGAGACCCACCAGCACCCAAGCCAGGCCGGGAAGCTATCATTTCCGCCCAAGGGTATGGAGGAATTCCGTTCTTATGCTACCGATAAATTATTGAGGCTGGAGGCGGAAGAAGAGGAAGAAGACGAGTCAGGTTACACGATAATCGGTGGTGATGAAATCGAAGTCCTGCCCGAGGAAGCCGAGGGCGTCGATGACAACGAGAGTGACGAAGATTAGGAGGACGTACTGAATATGGTTTCGGGCACAGTAAAGCCGGTAAATATAGAAGAACAGATGCGGACATCGTACATTGATTACGCGATGACCGTTATTGTCTCGCGCGCCCTGCCGGACGTGCGGGACGGTCTGAAACCGGTACACCGGCGCATCCTATATGCCATGAACGATATGGCCCTGCGGCCCACCGGTCCGCACCGCAAGAGCGCCCGCATCGTCGGCGAGGTGCTGGGTAAATACCATCCCCACGGGGACAGCTCGGTCTACGATGCCATGGTGCGCATGGCCCAGGACTTTTCCATGCGCTACCCGCTGGTCGACGGCCAGGGCAACTTCGGCAGCGTCGACAACGACCCGCCGGCGGCCATGCGGTACACCGAGGCTCGGC
>CAYWZO010000041.1:0-15582 GCA_964462865.1 uncultured Dehalococcoidaceae bacterium
ACTGGCCGATTTGGTTAAAGACCAGCAGGAGGTTTTGAAAAATGGAGATAAGGACAATCTTTCATAAGAAACTGAGGGAAATTCAGGACGATGTTCTTGCCATGGGCAGCATGGTGGAGAAGGCCACCAGTCGTTCCATTGAAGCTCTTAAAGAGAGAGACGTAGAAAAGGCACGTGAGATAATAGCTGATGACCTAAAAATAAACAGGAAGCGGTTTAATATTGAGGAGAAGTGCGTTCAGCTTATCGCTACTCAGCAACCCATGGCGAGCGATCTGCGTACCATTATCGGTGTCTTGAACATTATTACTGAAATAGAGCGAATCGGCGATCACGCCGAGGGTATCGCCAAGATTGTGGTGATGATTGGTGATGAGCCACTCCTGAAACCGCTTATTGACATACCCCGCATGGCCGAAAAAGTAAATGACATGCTGCATCGAAGCCTGGATGCCCTGATAAACCGCGATGCCGACGCAGCCAAACAAATTGTAAGTGAAGATGACGAGGTTGATAACCTTTATGACCAGGTATTCCGTGAGCTACTTACCTTTATGGCTGAAGACCCGAAGACTATTACTAGAGCTACGAGACTCATATGGGTAGCTCACAACTTGGAACGTAGTGCCGATAGGGTTACCAATATTTGCGAACGGGTAGTCTATATGGTGACGGGTAAGATGGAGGAAATGAACATTTCAAAGTATTAAAGAAGTGACACAGTCAGATGGCTATTTCATTTCACAAACAAGTAGATTGTTGAGTCACGATACCCTGGAATGTACAATACATTACGGCTCTTAAAATTTAAGGTTGAAGGAAAGCTCAAAAGTTCTGCCTATTATCACCCCATCTCCACCAGAAGGGACGATACTTAGAACCCTCCGGTCTCCGACTGGAAGGGTATTTTCAATATCCTTCCGTTGCTAAAGGGTTGGAGAAAATGCCCAAACATAAAAGCCTTAAGAGAATGTTCGGCGTGGCGCGGGACCCGTCTCACGACCCATGGAGCCTGCAACTCAAGCAGGCTTTGATATCGATTTTATAAGCCATATTATTATTTAATACGTCTGATACTCTTGTGGAAAAATGTCTGGCTAATACCCCGAGTCTTTCCAGCGTGACCAGTCTATTTGCGCTCTTTGCTCCTTAGTAAGCAGTTGGGGATAGAATTTTTCCGTGTGTCTCGTTCCCTGGTTCACTTCGATAAATATCCAGGGACGATATGTCCTTAAAGGCTTCCAGGGTGCATGAATGAAACCCGGCGGAATATAAACGCAGCAGGATTGGGTGATGACATATCTCTCCATCTCCCGGCCCATAAAAAATTCCACCTCCCCGCCCAGGTCCTGAGGGTTTTTCGGGTCTGTCCCCAGGTGAAAAAGCAGCTCGGCGTCTTTATGAATGTGAGGCGGATGCCCTACGGCCATTGTCGGCGCTTCCATTTCCGGCATTACTAAAGCCCAGTAAAAGTTGCTCCCTTTAATCACAGAATCATCGAGAACTACCTGGGTCGGCCCGGGACCACGCTTTACCCACGGGTCCTCTGCTCTGATAAAATATTTCTCGTATTTCTTTCCCGCCATAGATACACCTCCTTGTGAGAATTAATTATCTTTTCTAGGCATTATTCATCATTTTATCAATGTGGAACAGGTTGTGATAGAGCTTAAGATAATCACCGCATATCAAGGTTTCTATATTTAATATATTTTTTACCAGCGTCATTCTGCTTTTAATACACTCAGATTATTTTACTCATCATCGCTGTAAGGTGGCAATAACCCTTTATTAAAGCGGTGTACCTTCGGCGCTGATAGATGAAGGGTATCTACTTTATACCTTTCCCATATTTATCAGACATTTTTGACATTTACATGTCTATATGGTAAATATGAGTGGCATTATACGGATATTTTAGATTATTTATACAAGGAGAGTGTGTAGATGAGCAAGTCCCTTAATATTAAAACTGAACTGGCGATTATCGGCGGGGGCGGCGCAGGATTATCAGCCGCGCTTACCGCCGCCGAAAAGGGGTGTAAAAATATCACCGTCCTGGAAAAAGCCGGCTCTCCGGCCGGAAGCACCGCCATGGCCCATGATATCTTCGGCGCGGAAAGCCCCGTCCAGAAAAGGGCGGGGATAGACGCCCGCCGCGACACACTTTTTAAAACCGCCATGGAATGGGCCCACTGGACCAGGATAAACCCGAGAATCGTACGCGCTTTTATCGATAAATCGGGCGACACCATCGACTGGCTGGAAAAAATGGGCCTCGAGTTTGTCATGGCCCAGTTTTATCCCGGCCAGGTGCCCTGGGTCAGGCATTACATCGTTAACGGCCAGGGCGCCCAGTTGATGAAAGCACTGCGCCAGAATTGCGAGAAGCTCGGAGTCAAGATATTGACCCATACCCGCGGCCAGAAAATACTGCGCGCCAAGGACGGTAAGGTAAACGCCGTGCTGGCGAAGGGCAAAGAAGGCGACGTCACAGTTACCGCCAAAAGCGTGATTGTCACCACCGGCGGTTACGGCAATAACAAAGAAATGCTGAAAAAATATTGCCCCTACTATCACGAGACAATAAGCTACGACGGACCACCCAGCAACACCGGCGACGGCATCGCCATGGCGGTCGCCGCGGGGGCGGCCACGGATGGACTGGGAGCCCTCAACCTGCATGGACCGTTTTTATCTCGTCGTGAAGCACCGGGGGTGCCGGTCAATGCCAAAGACCGTGACGGACAACCGTTAAAGGTAAGGCTCTCCGAACTCGCCTGGGAGCCATACACTCTCTGGGTGAACAAAAACGGCCGGAGATTTGTCGACGAAGCCTTCGCGCAGGCATTTTTCGCTTTCGGAAATGTCTATGCATTACAACCGGAAGGCACCGGCATTACCCTCTTCGATAGCGAAACACTGAAGATGATGGAAAAGCAGGGCCTGATTAGAAGCGGCATCTTTGGCATGCACACACTGCATGGGTTTGTCTCGCCGGCGATTCCCCTGCCCGGCCTGGTTAAGGCTGTGGGTGAAAGACAGTCGGACAAAATTCATTTGAAAATCTCCTCTAATTGGGACGAAATAGCGGGATGGATAGGCGCTGACCCGAAGGTACTCAAGGCAACGGTTGAGCAGTACAACGCCGCCTGTGAGCGGGGCCATGATGACCTCTTTGTCAAAGACCAGAAATACCTCCGTCCTCTGCGTACTCCCCCCTACTATGCTATCCGCTGTCATGCTTCCATTTGTGACGCCTACGGCGGTATTAAGATAAACGAAAATATGGAAGTCCTTGATACCTCCGATAACCCTATTCCGGGGCTCTATGCCGCCGGCTCCACCACCGGCTGCTGGGAATCGGAAAGCTACTGCTTTCACCTTACGGGTCACCTGGTAGGTTTTGCCATCAATTCGGGCCGCATCGCCGGGGAAAACGCCGTCGCCTATTTAGCCAAGAAGTAAAACCCGCATAGTTAATAAGGGAGGTACGCTGGTAACCTGCGGCAGGATACGCCACGGCTTCGCTATCCCGTGGCCGTACCGGAAACCAGGTCTGGTCGTCTTTCCCGAATCCAGAAAGGACGTAACAACACTATCAATGAAAGGGAGGAAGAATGTTTGACTTTTATAATTACATCGAGATTTTCAACTCCGGCGATGACAGGGCCATGCTCGACCGCTTCTGGGTGGACGACCTGGAAGTATGGTCGGGGCGGGGGGATAAAGCACAGGTGCTCGCCAAAGGAAAGGACAGCTTTTTTAAATTCCTGAACTTTGCCCATGATGGCGTACGGGAAATAATGCGCGTGCAAACCATGATAGAAAATATAAACAACCTCTTCGTGGAGATAGACATGGACTTTCACGTCAGTAAAGACAGGCCGGACTATCCCTTCGGCCAATTCAAAGCTGGTGACTTTTTCACCATCAAGATGTTCTGTCTGTATTTTCTTCGAGGCGATAAAATCGAAAAAATGAAGATGGCTTCATGGCCAGCAAATACAGGCGTCACCAGACCCCCCACGCGCAGTTTCGGCCCGCCTCCCCCGCTATGATGCAGAAAGCTGTATTTTCACGTTATAAATCTCCTGAACTGGAGGATAATAGGCAATGGCAAAATTGAAGTACCAGAAATACATTATTACCGAAGCAAAAGCCCCTGAATCCATTCCTTCTTACCGTCATGAGTCTGCCGAAGTCACCAGCCCGGGTATGACCCGCCTTGCTTCCCTGGGCAGCGAAGCCTTCCCGGAAGCTCCGCACCTGGGGTGTATGTGGTTTACGCCCCGGCCCCGGAGCAACAGCGAAAAACCTGGTGTGGACGCCCATACGCATGACTTCGATGAAATACTGGGATTTTACGGCGGTGACCCGTATGACCCGGGCAACCTCTACGGAGAGATAGAATTCTGGATAGAAGATGAAAAGTACCTGCTGACCAAAAGCTGCATCATTTATATCCCCAAAGGTGTCAAGCACTGCCCGTTATTTATCAGAAGACTGGATAAACCTATGTTCCATTTAGGCTGGACGCCGGCGGCGCCTAAATAATAGAGGAATCAAATGCCTGAACAGAAATTTACCATGATTTTTAAAAAACCCATGCCACCTTCCGGAGGAGGATACCCCGGATTTAACCCCAGGACGGAAAAGGCCAGGAGAATGGTCATCGAGTACGATGCCGCTGTAAAAATGCGTGACGGAGCCAAGATATATATCGATCTGTTTCGCCCGGAGAAAGAGGGACAATATCCGGTAATAATTTGCTGGGGCCCGTATGGCAAGCACGGGCGACCCACCATCTACTCGTTGATGGGGAATACCGGATTGAATGACGAAGATTTCAATAAATATACCGGATTTGAAGCAGGCGACCCCGTTTACTGGTGCCGGAACGGCTATATTCTTATCAATGCCGACCCGCGCGGCGCCTGGAATTCCGAGGGCGACCTGACATTCATGAGCCCGCAGGAAGCGGAAGACTGCTACGACCTGATAGAGTGGGCGGGTACCCAGAGCTGGAGCAACGGCAAAGTCGGTATGCAGGGCGTTTCTTACCTGGCGTGGACACAGTGGAGAGTAGCGGCGCTCCATCCGCCGCATCTGGCGGCTATCAATCCCTGGGAGGGAGTCAGCGATTTTTACCGCGAGTTGTCCTACCACGGAGGTATCCCGGAAACACATTTTCGTAACACCTGGCAGAGCAGCGTTAATTATGCAACGACAAGGGTGGAGGACTTTATCGAAATGGCAGACAATCATCCGCTCTTTGATGACTACTGGGCGAGCAAGAACGCTGATTTATCGAAGATAACAGTGCCTGCTTTTATCGTGGCGAGCTGGACGGACCACGGCCTGCATAACCGGGGTACGCTGGAAGGTTTTAAGAAAATCGCGTCAAAGGATAAGTGGCTTATCGTTCACGGACGTAAGAAATGGTGGCACTTTTACCAGAAAGAAAACGTGGAGAAACAGAGACAGTTTTTCAACCGGTTCCTCAAAGGCATAGATAATCACGTCAAAGACTGGCCGAAAGTTACCCTGGAAATTAGAGAGAAATACTATGCTGGCAATAATCGAACCGAAAACGAATGGCCGCTGGCGCGCACCCGCTATACAAAATTCTTCCTTAACGCGGATAAAGGAGAATTGAGCCAATCTCCGTTCAAAAAGGAGGCCCAGGTCCGTTACCATGCGAGCGATATTACCGATAAAACTCAAAATGCCAGGTTCGAATATATATTTGAAGAGAAAACCGAACTAACCGGCTATATGAAGCTGAAACTCTGGGTGCAGGCGGACGGCAGCGACGACATGGACTTGTTTGTGGCCATAGAGAAAATCGACCGGGCCGGATACATCGTTCCGTTCCCGTTCTTTGGTAATCATGATGACGGTCCGGCGGCTCTCGGCTGGTTGCGGGTTTCGCACCGTGAGCTTGACGAGGAGAAATCAACGCCTTATCAGCCTTTCCATAAGCACCAGCGAGAACTAAAGCTGAAAGCCGGCGAAATCGTTCCGGTAGAGATTGAAATCTGGCCTTCAAGCACACTGTTCGAACGAGGCGAGAAATTGAGAGTTATAATCCAGGGCAGTGATATCTATTCATACCCCAATGAGAGGCACACCAACGAGCATACGGCAACCGTAAATAAGGGTACCCACGTTATCTTTACGGGCGGAAAATACGATTCTCATTTGCTGATGCCGGTTATGCCTGACAGGTAAAATTACATTACCAGTCATATCACAAATACCCATGCGCCACGGTTCCACACCTTGAGACGGTCCCCTGGCAGGACACGACATTATCCCTCAGTTACGGCCGCAAGCTAAAAAAACATGAAAAGACCCGCCATAAAAGGCGTGAGGCACGAGCAGAAAAATTCCCTGGAGATTTCAGTGGCACACGCTCATTGTTTGAACATCATACTGGGAAGCCATAACGCTAACTGGGGAAACGCCACCAGAACGGCCAGGCGAATCACATCCATGAGGATAAACCAGGAAACACCGCGGTACAGTTCACCCAGCTTGATATCCCTTAACGTTGCCTGCATTACAAATAAGTTCAATCCGTACGGGGGTGAAACAAGCGCCACCTCGATACTGAAAGTAATTAAAATACCAAACCAGATGGGATCAAATCCCAGCGCCATGATGGTAGGAAATACTATCGGCATGGTGATGACCAGGACTGACAGGGCATCCATAAAGCACCCGATTATAAGATAAAAGACCATGATGGCGATTAATATCACTAAAGGCGAGGTATTCAGGCCGGCAAGATATTCGGATAAGAGCACCGGAAGGCGTGATTGCGCCAGCAAGGTGCCGAACATCATGCCTCCTATGATAATAAGAAGTATCGAACTGGTGAGCGAAACGGTTTCGTGAAAGGCCCCTGTGATTTCACTTATTTTCACCTTTCTGGTGAGTGCCACTGCAATAAATGCCGCGAACATGCCGATCGCGCCGGCTTCTATGGGGGTGAAAATGCCCGTATAAATACCGCCCATGACCACAATGACGATAAATATAATCCCCCAGGCTTTAGTAAGTGAAGTAAATTTTTCTTTCCAGGAGAAGCTGGTGACCCTGGGAATCAGAGAGGGGTTTAGCTTACATCTCACGAATACCATCCCCATGTAAAGCGCCGCCTCTATCAGACCGGGGATAACGCCGGCTATCAGTAATTTACCGACAGACTGTTGCGTAAGCAGGGCATACGTTACCAGCATAATGCTGGGAGGGATCATTATGGCGAGAGTCGATGAGCAGGCAACGGCGCCCAGGGCAAGGGCCCTTTGTACTCCGAGTTTGAACATCTCGGGCAGGACCATCCTGGCAAAGGTAGCACAAGCCGCGGTACTCACACCGGAGGCTGCCGCGAACATGGCGGCCCCGACTATGGTGGCATGTACCAGCCCGCCCGGGATAGCCTGAAGCCAGCGCCTGGCCATCTCGTAGGCATTGGTGGCAAAACCGGCCAGACCGGCCAGGATGCCCATGGCGATAAAAAGTGGCACAACTGTCATAATATATGAAAGTATGAATTGGAACGGCTGGCTGCCGGATATCCCCAGGGCCGCTTTCCCGGTGGCTAAAATAAGGGTGCCCCAGATAGTGAGAATACCCGTAGCCGCCGCGATGGGAGTACCCGCGAGCAGCAGGAGAAAAAGCAGGCTGATAGAAATCCATCCCACGGTTACCGGCTGGACATTTGTGTTGTTTAACCAGACCGTCAACACCGCCAGCAGGACCCAGGCGGCGATGGAAGTGGCCAGTCTGAAGTACCAGCCGGAACGCCCGCTCGCCGTCCGCCTGGCGCTTTGCAAAGCTTGAAAATCAAGGAAAATATGTGAAATCAGGTTAAGGCAGAGCAAGCCGGCCCCCAGCGTAAGCGCCGCTTTCCCCGGCCAGAGAGGAACCCGTACGATGCTTTCCAGGTAATCTTGGATAACCCAGGCCTGCCAGGCCTGTATACTCATCTGCCAGGTAATAAGGGCCATCAGGCAGAAGAAGATGATATCGCTGAAGAGCTGGAGCCACATACGGCTATCGTCAGATAGGTGTGAAATCAACAGGTCTATCCGGATATGGGCTCGCCTGGACTGGACGTATGGTATCCCGAGAAAGACGACCCCGACAATCAGCAGGGTCTGCACGTCGAAGTTCCATTTAATGGGTTTGGTGAACAGGTAGCGTAGAAAAACATCGCCTACGGTCAGGGCCATCATCGCCAGTATAATGACCGCCGAGATGTTCGCGGTTGTCTTGCTGATGTTAAGAATCGCCTTCTCGAATATTTTCATTTTAAACACCAGCCGGGTTTCTGTTCTTGGGCAATAGCTAAGAAAAAGCGGCATGCCGTATCAGGTACAACATGCCGCTGTACCATTGGCTGACCAAGTTGACCAGCTTGGATGCCGGTATTAATGCCAGGCTATTTCTTGTAAGGGCTTATCGCCTCATATTTCTTGATAAGCTCCTTGTACTTGTTCATCAGCTGGGTTCCGGGCAGCCCCTTGCCGTCCATTTCTTTTACCCAGGCTTCTGCCAGCGACTTGGCGGCTTCGATGAGACTGGCCGCGTCAGCTGCAGTGGGCGCTATGAACTGAACGCCCGCCTGCTTTAGTTGATCCGTCCCTCTGGGTACGAGACCAGTGGCGCAGGCATCATAGGCTATCTTGGTATAGTCCGGCGCTAGGTCCAGAAGTATTTTCTGGTCCTGAGAAGAAAGCCTGGCCAGCGCGTTCTTATTGATAAAAAGGCCGTGATTCCTGTCTCCGAGGTTGAAGGTGGTGAAGTTCTTGGCTATTTCATAGAACTTGAAATCTATGATTGCGGCAACCGGAGATGCGTTCGCGTCTACGGTTCCCCTCATCAAACCCTCGTATTGTTCCGCCGGCATCACGTTCATCGGGGCCGCCCCGAACTTTGATAGCAGGTCAGAAGCCGGGCTCGCGGCCGCAATCTTAATACCCTTCAATTCGGCCAGTGTTTTATAAGGTGTTTTAGAAATCAAACCCACCGGCGGGTAATAGGCAGCGCCCAGGTTTACACCATCCCAGGCAGCAAACTCATCGATGAGCGCCTGCTCGGTGGACAGTAACTCGTAAAACGCCATGGCTTTTGCCCAGTAATCGTCGGTGAGGCCGGCAACGTTACCTATAGTGAAAAGCGGCAATTTGCCCGGTGCGTGGTGAGGCGCCGGGAAGATTATATCGGCCAGGCCTGACTTTAAAGCATCGATGTTTTCTCTTGATTTTGCCAGGGTTTCTCCATAATATACGTCGATTTTTACCCTTCCCTGGGTCCGCTTTTCAACTTCGGCAGCCCATTCAGGTATCCCGCCAAAAAGGGCTTCAGCATTGGGCAGACCTCCCGGGGCCATCTTCAAGGTGATCGGTTGCACCGGCGTGGTAGTTGGAGTCGGCGTTTGAGTTTGAGCGGGAGTAGTCGTCTCTTTGGAGCAGCCGGCAATCGTGGCCATAAGTACCAGAAGTGTTAATAGAATTGTGCCGACGATAAGTAGCGATTTTCTGCTTTCCATTTTTGTTCTCCCTTCATTACCAGGGTTAGACTATGCTCCTGATTTCGTTCTTCACATTGTGACAACCTCCTTTTAAAAACGTTGACTGGCCCCAGATTACAGATATGATTAAAACGAGAGAAAATTTGCACTCAATAATATGAAATTATATTTACATAATTCAAAAGCAGTCTAAGAATACACCAAACCTCTAGTACTGTCAAGACAATATTGGAGGTTTCAAGTTGACCGCCAGATCAGTTTACAGGACGCTATTGGTGTACTATTCATTCTTTTCATCTTTTAGGCTTATATTCGTTCGGATGATAGTCCTGAATTTGCCTCTAAAGCAGCGAGGAGGGTTAACCGGTGAGGGGCAAAAGCCAAGTTTTATGAGCGCGGTAGTCCCCGGGAGAAATGATACATCGGACCAGCCTTGACAAACATCAGGGGGTGGTATATTCTCATCAAGGTATTATTTTATATTATGTATTTATTATTTCATAACGTAACATAAATACCCCGGGTAAATAGTTGTTAACTCGTTGCATCGAAGGAGACGAGCGTGGGGAAAAACCGCAGCTTTGAAAAGCTATTGGAACCAGGTCGCATCGGAAATGTTACGACGAAAAACCGGATTTTCAAGACGGGGGCAGGCAGCACTCTTGGCGACGGCAGTGGCAAGGTCACGCGCCGGCACAAGGCTTTTTACGGGGCCCTGGCCCGCGGCGGTGTTGGCCTCATCGTCGTCGAAGCCGCCAGTATTGACCGCCCCAGGGATACCGGGATATCCTCCGGCAGTGGTACCGTCTTACGCTTCGATAATGATGATTTTATTCCATCTCTACGGGAACTCGTCGACCTTATTCATGGATATAGCTGCCCGACATTCTTACAGATGATGATGGGCGGGGCTACGGAATCGGCCCCCGGTATCCCAGGGGTATCATCCTCTTTCCTGACCCCGGACGAGGTGAGGGAAAGGCAGCCGTACCACAAGACTTATTTGCTGGATAACCCGCAGTCCCCCCGGGAGCTGACGATAGAGGAAATCGGCGGTCTGGTGGAAAAGTTCGCCTTGGCCGCCGAACGGGCCTCGAAAGCCGGATTTAACGGAGTGGAAGTAAATGGCGCGAACGGCCACTTAATCAATGCCTTTATCTCCCGCGTTTGGAATCGGCGTCATGACAAATACGGATGTGACAGCCTGGAAAACCGGGCCCGCTTCCTGGTGGAAATCATACAGGCAATCAAGAAGCGGGTGGGGCAGGACTTCGTGGTTACGGTGAATTTTAACGCCGCGGAATATGGCATCGAGAACGCCACCACGCTCGAAGAAGGACTGGGGTTCGCGCGGTTAATTGAAGCAGCTGGCGCCGATGCCATACTGGGAAGGGCTCACGGGTACCAGGACGTCAGCATGGATATCATCTGGCCGGAACGCATTTTCATCCCGGAAGCTCCGGACCCTCTGCCCAAGGATTGCTACTGGAAAGAATACGGCGCTGGGGCCTTCACCCCTATTGCGGCCGCCATTAAAAAAGTCGTCAGAGTGCCACTGCTTCTTTCCGGCAGAATTTACCCCGAACTCGGTGAACACATCCTGCGCCAGGGCCAAGCGGACTTTATCGGCATGACCCGGCGACTCCAGGCCGACCCGGAACTTCCGAACAAACTGGCTACCGGGCGGGCGGATGAAATCGCCCCCTGCACTGCCTGCAGTCACTGCCTCGAAGCAAACTCGTTCCGGCTGCCGGTGGTCTGCCGCATTAACGCGGCTCTGGGAGGCGAAGAAGACTACGTTATCAGGCCGGCGGAGACCAGGAAAAAGGTGGTTGTGGTGGGAGGTGGGCCGGCGGCGATGGAAGCCGCCAGAGTTGCGGCGATACGGGGACATGAAGTCACTTTATACGAAAAAGAGAAGAAGCTGGGTGGACTGCTGCCCATGGCGGCCCTGGTCAAGGGCACCGAAGTGGAAGACCTCCCCGCCATATCATCATACCTTGAAAACCAGATCAGGAAACTGGGAGTCAAGATTCACCTGGGTGAGGAATTCTCGCCGACCATGGCGGAGGAGACCAGGCCGGACGCGGTCATCCTGGCAACGGGGGGCCTGTCTTATGTACCGGAAATCCCGGGAATCTACCGACGCAATGTGAAGACGAATACCGCCCTTCACCGCCAGTTGAAGTTCTTCCTGAAGCTATTGGGGCCGCAAACCCTCCGGTGGTTGACCAAGTTCTGGATGCCCCTTGGTAAAAGGGTCGTGATAATCGGCGGGGCCATACAGGGCTGTGAGCTTGCCGAGTTCCTTGTCAAACGCGGCCGGAAAGTCACGATAGTGGATACCGCCGAGCAGCTGTGCGAGTTGATGCCGGTAAGGAACAAAATAAAGCTCCTGAAATGGCTGCCCAAAAAGGGAGCCACCTTGATCAGCGGGATAAAAGAGTACGTGGAGATAACCAAAGACGGGCTGACTATTGTTACCGGGGATGGCAAACGGCAGACCATCGAGGCGGACACGATCGTAACGGCGCTGCCGTTGAGGCCGAACACAGAGCTTTCAAAGTCACTCGAAGGCAAAGTCCCCGAGGTGTACAACATAGGCGATTGCCGTGAGCCCCGTCTGATAATAAATGCCATCGCCGATGCTAACCGCATCGCCAAGTCTATCTAGGCAGGAAATACCGCAGAGGAACCGGATACGTCATCATATCTTAAAGGCCAGGCAAAAGTACCTTTAACGTCCGGGACCGGCGGTAGGCCTTATCGGGGATATTAGAAAGAGTACACCGTTTACCTTGTTTGGACGGGCTTAACGGATTTCTCGGTATACCCCATGGCATGTGATATTTTGAGAGCGTAATTTTTTACGATCGGAGCTATCTCTAACATTCTTTGTTTGGTCATTCTGACCGAAGGGCCAACAACGGAAATCGCCGCGATCACATTATCTTCCCAGTCTCTTATCGGCGCGGAAACGGTCCTCATGCCCAGCTCGTGCTCTTCATCTTCGAAAGCAATGCCGTCACGCCGGATTTGTCTGAGCTGTTTCTTCAAGACCTCGACTCTAGTAACCGTGTTCGCCGTACGAGGCTTAAGGGTGACACTCCGCGTATATTCTTGAAACTCTTTATCGGACATATAGGCCAGGAATATCTTGCCGAGCCCGGTGCTGTACAGATTTAGCGTAGCGGAGTCCGGCCGGAAGCTGATAATGTGGTCCGGATTGATTATCACAATGTTAAAAGCCACATGGCCCAGGAGATTGGCCATGACGACGGCTTCATCAACGGTATGACTGAGCTCACTAAGGTAAGGGGAAGCGATGCTTTTAATTTTGAGTTTCTGCTGGACAATCTTGGCGAAATCGACGATTTTCACGGGGCTCAGGGAATATTTGCCCCTTCGTTTCGGCTGGACGACGTAACCTCTTTTGACCAGTATGGAGGTAATACGGTGAACGGTACCGGGATTGATACCACTTAGTTTCGATATATTGTTGATGCTTAGTTCATCATGGTTATTGAGGAAAACCTCAAAAATTTCGAAAGCTTTGTTAATCGAATCCATTCTATTATCCCGCCATTTGACCGATTTATTTCATATCATGAAATATTATGAAGTTATTATAATAATTAAATAACCGGCAGTCAATATTGTTTTTCACGCATTACAAAGCCGGCCAGCGCACCAAGGAAATCGCCAAGATGCGGGGCATTTCCAATGCCACCATCAACCACCACCGGGAAAAAATACGGCGCAAACTCAAAATCACCAACCAGGATGTCAATCTGGCGACATCCCTTCAATCCAGCATGTGCGCGGGGAAAGAGGCTACTTGATATCGGCGTGATACTTTTGCAGCGACCTTACGTCCGATTTGCCTTCGCAGTAGGCGGCAATTCCTTTAGCCGCCGCCATAGCCGCCGCCAGCGTCGTGATATACGGTACTTTGTACTTGATGGCTGCCTTGCGGATATAAGAATCGTCGTACTTGCTTAGTTTCCCGATCGGGGTGTTGATAATCAGCTGTATCTCCTTGTTCGTAATAGCATCGGTGATATTAGGGCGTCCCTCATGTTCCTTGAGAACGCTGACCGAGGGAACCCCCAGGCCGGACAAAAAGCTATGCGTGCCCGCTGTGGCCACAATCTTGAAACCGAGACTGGCGAATTTCCTGGCGACCTCGCCTACGGCGGGACGGTCATACTCCGCCACCGTGATGAGTACCGTGCCTCCGGTGGGAAGTTTGGTGATGGCCTCCTGGGCTTTCCAGAACGCCAGCCCGAAGGAATCGGCAATTCCCAGGACTTCACCGGTAGACTTCATTTCCGGCCCGAGCAAGGTGTCAACTTCGGCGAACATGCTGAAGGGGAACACGGCCTCTTTGACACCGTAATGCGGGATATGACTGTTTTTTAAACCCAGGTCCTTCATCTGCCTGCCCAGCATCAACTGGGTAGCGTAATTAGCCATGGAAATGCCACAGACCTTGGAGACCAGAGGCACCGTTCGTGAGGCCCGCGGATTGGCCTCCAGCACGTAGACCACATCCTGGCAGATGGCGTACTGGATATTCATCACCCCCACGACCCCGAGCTCGCTGGCGATACGCCGGTTATACTCTTCTATAGTATCGATGTGTTTCTGTGGTATGCTGACCGGCGGAATAACACAGGCGGCATCCCCGGAATGGACGCCGGCATACTCGATGTGCTCCATGATAGCGGGGATGAATACGTTTTCGCCATCGGCCAAGGCGTCGGCCTCGGTTTCGATGGCATTTTCCAGATACCGGTCAATAAGAATCGGACGGTCGGGGGTCACGCCGACGGCCGCGGCCACGTACAGTCTCAATTCCTCTTCATCGTGCACTATCTCCATGCCCCGCCCCCCGAGCACGTAGGAAGGGCGCACGATGAGGGGATAGCCGATGCGCTTGGCGATTACCAGGGCCTCCTCAAGGGTGCTGGCGGTGCCGGATTCCGGCATGGGGATGCCGTACTTCCGCATCATCTCGCTGAAGCGGCCGCGGTCGGAGGCGATGTCGATTGAGTTGACCGTCGTACCCAGTATTTTAACGCCGGCCGCCTCCAGTTCTGCGGCGATATTCAGCGGCGTCTGCCCGCCGAACTGAACGATGACGCCAATGGGCTTTTCCTTCTGGTAGATACTCACCACGTCCTCCACCGTCAGGGGCTCGAAGTACAGCTTGTCCGAGGTATCGTAATCGGTGGAGACGGTTTCCGGATTGCAGTTCACCATGATGGTCTCGTAGCCCATCTCGCGCAGGGCGAAAGCGGCGTGGACGCAGCAGTAATCGAATTCGATTCCCTGGCCGATGCGGTTCGGGCCGCCCCCGAGGACCATCACCTTGGGCCGCTGGCTGACCGTCGTCCGGTCGGGGGCGTTGTAGGTCGAATAGTAATACCTGGCATTTTCCGCGCCGCTCACCGGAACGTAGTCCCAGGCTTCAACCACGCCGAGCTTCGTGCGCATCTCGCGTACTTCAGGTTCGCCACGCCCGAGCAGCTTCGCCAGGTACCTGTCGGCAAAGCCGTCTTTCTTCGCCTGGACGAGCAGATGGTCCGGCAGATTCTTGCCCTTATATTTGAGAATTTTCTCTTCGAGTTCTACCAGTTCCTTCATCTGCTGAATGAACCACGGTTTGATATATGTCTTTTTATAAAGCTCCTGGACATCGGCGCCTTTACGCAACGCCTCGTACATGATGAAGCAGCGTTCACTGGTGGGAAAGTTAAGCATCTGCATGAGTTCTTCAAGGGGCTTATCATGGAAATCTTTGGCGAAGCCAAGCCCGTAGCGCCCGTTCTCCAGAGAGCGGATGGCCTTCTGAAAGGCTTCCTTATAGGTTTTCCCGATGCTCATCACCTCGCCGACGGCGCGCATCTGCGTCCCGAGTCTGTCTTCAGCATCGCGGAACTTCTCGAAAGCCCAGCGGGCGAATTTGACAACGATGTAATCACCGGAAGGCGTGTATTTTTCCAGCGTGCCTTCGCGCCAGTAGGGAATCTCGT
>CAYWZO010000042.1:0-15513 GCA_964462865.1 uncultured Dehalococcoidaceae bacterium
AATCCCGTATGCGCTACCATACACCACTTTTGCAAACCCGTCCTGCTCCCACTGGTCACGGACTCTCTTTTAGTCTAAAATAAGCTTGATATCCTGATGGAGGTGCGCCGTGGAAAAGCGCAGGCTGGGCCGGACCGGCCAGATGAGCAGTATCCTCACCTTTGGCGGTTTCGCCATCGGCTGGGTGAACCAGAAAGAGGCGGATGCCGCCATCGAGATGGCCCTTAAGGCCGGCATTAACCATGTCGACGTTTCGCCCATTTACGGCGGGGCGGAGTCACGCCTGGGTTCCTGGTTCCAGAGGCACGGTAACGACTTTTTCCTGGGCTGTAAAACGGAGGCCAGGACGAAAACCGAGGCCTGGGAAAGTCTAAAGCGCTCGCTGGAGACGCTGCACATCGACCATTGCGACCTCTTTCAATTCCACGGGGTAAAAAATAACAGCGAGCTAAACACCATCCTCGGGCCGGGAGGCGCGCTGGAGGCCTTCCTCGAAGCTAAAGCGCAGGGGCTGTTACGCTTTATCGGCATTACCGGGCATTTTCCTCCCCTCTTTAACGAAGCCCTAAAGCGATTCGACTTCGATACGGTGATGTTCCCGCTCAACCGGGTTCACGCCGCGCATTTCAACAAGCGGAACGACTGGCGCGCCCTGCTCAAGACCGCCCGTAAAAAGGACGTGGGCGTTTTCGCCATCAAGTTCGTGGCCAAACGCGTCTGGGAGGACGGCGATGAGGCCCCTCACAAATACAACACCTGGTACGAACCCTTTGATGAAGCTGAAGAAATCGAAAAGAGCTTGCGGTACACATCAAGCCAGGACATTACCAGTGTTGCCCTGCCGGGCGAACTGAAGCTCTGGCCGATGGTCATCGCTGCCGCCCAGCGGTTCCGGCCCATGACGCCAAAGGAGCAGCGGCAGGTTATCTCGGAGGTCGCTCAATACGAGCCCCTGTTTGCCCCGTGGATGGAATGACACGGTTAGCAGAAACACGGTATAAATAAAACTATCAGCCCACCGTTGCTATCTTGATTTCTTCAGCGTGCGGCGGCGGGGTGCGGGATTGGCGCGCTTCAGCAAGGGCCAGAGCCCCACCGACAACTTTTTCTTCCAGGACCGCTTTGAACCTGTCTTTATTCGGACAGAAGCTGCCCTGCCGGTAAATTGACCGAAGTTGTATAATATCAAATAAGGATAAGGATTGACATTAACAATAAATTGCGCTAATTATTAAGCATCAGGCATATACGGCTGGCCAGGTAAAGGAACGCTGCCCGAGGAGGTGGTCACCATGGTCGCTATCACAAAACCGGTTGCCAAAGCAAGATTGGGCAATGTGCCCGAGGAAAAGCGGTTCTGGGTCGCTGACGGGAGATACTTAAGCAACCTAGAGGAACTCAAAACCGCCCTGGACGGGATGGCAGATGAGGTCTTCCGCACGCACTCCAACGAGAACAAGTCCGATTTTTCCGTTTGGGTGGCGGAGGTCATCGGCGATGCCAAGCTCGCCAATGACCTCAAAAAGAGCGCCACGCGCCAAGCGGCATCGAAATGCGTCGCCGACAGAATCAAATTCCTGAAGTCAAAGGCGGGCGCCGCTTAAAGCACCCTTTGCCACCAGAGTTTATCACCCACAACTCCAAAGCCTGCCGGGAGGCCGTTGCCCCCACGCTCACCGCTGGTAGGTGGCCGACCATAATCCGGTCAGAAAACTGCGGGCATTGATGCCCAGCACTCTGGTGTCGTAGCCGCCCTCCTGGACAACCAGCGTCGGGATGTAGAGCGCGCCAATCATCTTCCCCACTGCCTCGAAGTCAGTGGCTTCGAGGGACCAGCTGCCGGTGGGGTCTTCCTTGGCGGTATCCAGTCCCAAGCAGACCACGAGAAACCCGGGGCCGAACCGGGTAACCCTTTTCAAAGCGTTGCGGAGGGCTTTACGGTACGTCTCGCTATCGATATTTTCCGGCAGCGGCAGGTTGACGTTAAAGCCCTTCCCCTCACCGCTCCCCCTCTCACCGATAAAACCACTGAAATAGGGGTAAGTGAAACGGGGATGCCCGTGAATGGAGATGGTCAGCACGTCGGACCGCTTGTAGAATATTTCCTGCTGCCCGTTGCCGTGATGATAGTCGATATCCAGAATGGCCACTTTACGATAGGTGCTAAGGAGATGGGCCGCGGCCGCGGCCGAATTGAAATAGCAGAAACCGCCGTAGGTGGCCGATTCGGCGTGGTGACCGGGCGGACGCACCAGGGCATAGGCCAGTCGATAGCCTTCGAGGAGATGCTTGGCACCGGTCAGGGCGCAGTCCACCGCCCGCTTGGCGGCCAGGTAGGCATTGCCGTTGAGCGGCGTAAAGGTATCAATGCAGTAATACCCGGCACGCAAAGCCAGGTCTTTGGGCGGCCGCGTCCGGTTGCGCACCGGGAAGACGTACGGATAGACCGATGTCCCGGCATCCATGTCGGTACAGACACGGTAGAGATAATCGACGTAGCCGCTATCGTGGACTGCCCGGATGTGTTTCTCCGAGAAATGGCGTACCGGTATTTTTTGAAACAGGTCGGTCTTATCCAGCTCTTCCAGGATAGCATCTATTCTTACCGGGGATTCCACGTAGCCACGCTCTTCCACGTGATGTATCAGATGCCGGTCATTAATCACCAGCCGGATACGCCGGTCGGAACGCGTGACGCGTTTGACGGGGATGGGGGGCTTTTTAACGTAGCGCGGTTCGCGCAGGCGCACCGGGTCGTCCTGGAAAGACTCGACCACCATTGCCACGTACTCCGGGGGGCAGACGCCCTTGTATTTCCTTTCCAGAATGGCCCGGACAATCTCCCGGGCGGCATCGCGGGGAAGGACGGTGCCCTGGCCCAGGTCATCGAAGACCAGGTACGGCGGGTTATCGCCCCCGGGGGCTACCGGCGTCTCATAGGCGGTATTGATGACGGGCCGCGCCCCGTATCGCTCATAGAAGCGTAACCGCGCCGCATTCTGCTTCCTAATCACCGGGTCGCGGCTTAAAGCAGGGGTATCCGGGAGACATTCGAAGAAAAGTCCGATGGCCTCCAGGTCGAAGGCTTCCTCGCGTACCCTTTCATAGAGCGCCCCGCCGATGCCGCCGCCTGTCCTCCCCGGACTGGCGGAAATATAGTCGAGGTAGCAGAATTTCAGGGCCGGTTCGTGCATGAGCAGGGCAAAACCGTCGATGTGGCCTTTCAGCCCCTCGGCCACGAAAAGGATGGAGCGGAAACGGTACTTCATGGGGTTGCGGAGCTGATCCGGTAGTTTTTTAATATCTTTATCAGGGACACGCGGGAACTGGGCGTGCAGGATGGACTGCACCATCGCGATGGCGTCCTGGTTGGCCGGGGTAACGTCGTCATAAACTCTGCGTATGCGGAACATATTAAATAACTCCCTCTAACTGCCGGCGGCGTTGATTACGCTGCTGCCTCCGGTCCAATCCCTGGCCGGCGGAAATAAGAAACGGCAGGTTGCCGAAGGCGTCAATAACGATGAACAGGGGAACAAAAGTCAGTACGAAATCATGTAGAAACTCAGCCATGATAATATTATAGGCCAATCGCAGGCGGGTCTCAATCCAGCCGCTTCTGCATGACGAGCAAATCGTCACCGGGGGCATAGAAGTCCGGAACACGAGCGATAAGCTCATAGCCCTGGCCGAGGTAAAAGCGCCGCGTGTTCTCATAAACGGGAGAGGAAGAAGTCTCGACGAGTATCATACGGCCCTGCGCCTGGCGGATGGCATCTTCGGCTTTTTTAGTGAGGACACCACCGATACCCTGGCCGCGCCTGTCCCCGGCGACGGCAACCCAGTAGATGTCCCAGGTGCCGACCGTACACGGCGTCTGGCCGTAGCAGATGTACCCGGCGAGTTGCCCTTCGGTATAAGCTGTCAGAGTATGATACCCGGAGCCGTCAGGGTCAGCCAGGTAGGCATCGATAACTTCCTCCGCTACTACCACCTCATGCGGTTTAAATTCGGGCGTATGTTGCAATATCTGCATCAGCGCCGGTTTGTCCGCGGCGGACATGGGGCGTATCCTGATGGCCATGCTTATTCTTCTCCAGTGCCAGGTTCACAATCCTGTCCACGAATTGCGTGTAGCTCATGCCGGCGGCTCCAGCCTGGCGGGCGGCTCCCGCGTCAGGCGAGATGTCCGGGTTAGGGTTGAGCTCGATGACGTTCAGTTTACCGGTCTCGTCCATGCGCATGTCCACGCGGGCGTACCCGGTGCAGCCGACCAGCCGGAAAGCCGCCAAAGCCGTACCGGCGATGTATTCCCGCTCCGCGGGGCTGACTTCCGCCGGGCAAATTACCTTCGTCCCCCGGAAGTAAACGCTATCATCCTCCCACTTGGCGGCAAAGGTCAGAATCCGGGGCGTATCCGGAGGTAAATCATAGACGATTTCCGAGACGGGCAGGACGACGTGACGGGCATTACCCATAACCGTCGCATTGAATTCACGTCCGCCGATGAACTCCTCGATAAGGGCGCCGCCGCGATAGACCTCGCTAACAATACTCACCTGTTTCTTCAAAGTGGCAAAATCCGTTACCACGCTTTCGGCATTGATACCGTGGCTGGCGTCCTCACCGCGCGGCTTAACGATGCACGGATAGCCGAGCCGGAAAGTTGGCAGCGTCTCCGGATTAAGAAGCTGGAAATCCGGCGTGGCAATACCGGCGGACTGCAGGATAACCTTTACCTTAGCCTTGTCGAGGGCCAGCCGGAGCACATCAGCCTGACAGCCGGTACAGGGCAGTCCCAGCTCCGCCAGCACCTCCGGTACCAGCGCCTCTGTCTCCGGCTCGCCGCAGAATCCTTCGAAGAGATTAAAGACCACGTCAACCGCCAGACCGGCCAACTGTTTCCGGGTCTCCTCGAAAGGCGGCGACAGGGGTAGCATCACCACTTCGTTATCCAGCTCGAGCAACGACTTGCGGACTGCGGTTACGGCCTCAATGACGCCCAGCACCGCTTTCTGTTCGCCGGTGCGGTCGTAGCGTGAGGGTTGGGGCTCATTATAGACAATAGCTACACGCCGACGCATTGCGGATACCTCTTGAGGGCGGCATCGAATACCGCCCGGATCAAGCTTTCATGGGTCCAGCCCAGCCTGGCGGCCATAATTACCAGGTCGCTGTAGGTACCCAGGCCGGGCAGGGGGTTGATTTCGATAAAATAAGGCGTTCCATCACGGCCGACCCGGAAGTCAATCCGGGCAAAGTCGCGGCAGCCCAGCGTCCTGAATACCTTGAGGCTTGCCTCTTCCACTCTATCGAGAACGTCCTGCCTTAATCGTGCCGGACATTCGTAGTCAACCAGATTGACATAGTCGCGCTTGACTTCCAGAGAATAGACGAAAGGTCCCTCTGGCTTTTTCGGTACCACGCGCATGATGCCCAGCACCCGTGCCGGGGTGTTGCCGATAATGCCTACCGTAACCTCATCGCCGTCAATGAACTGCTCGAGCATTACTGGCTGCCGGTAGTCCGCCAGAATCCGGCCCGCTTCTTCTTCCGCCCGGGAGGCATCATGCACCAGAGAAGTCAGGCGTATACCTTTACTCGAACCCTCAAAGGCCGGCTTGATAATGGCAGGGAATGAGAAGTCTTCCCAGGAGACACTGTCCAGCTCCGACTCGTCGGCTATCCGTAGCCACGCCGGAGTGGGCACGCTTTCCGTCGCCACCAGTTTCTTGGTGATGGGTTTGTCCAGACATATCGCTAGCGTCTGGGGGTCGGAGCCGGTATAGGGTATCTCCAGCATCTCCAGCACGGCCGGCACCTGGGCCTCTCGGCTGCGGTGGTTGCCCTGTCCTTCGGCGATATTGAAGACGATGTCCACCTTCTCGCGGCGGATATTATCGAGGAACTGGGTACCGCCACCGAGCCGGAAGACCTGGTGTCCGCCGGATTCGAGGGCGGCTGCGATGACGGCCACCGTTTCCGGTGAATCGTATTCTTCCAGCGCATCCTCGACGGCATGACGGCCGGACACGGGGGTTTTAAGATCGAACGATAACCCGATTCGCATCGGCTTCTTCCCCGGTTTTCAGAGGATGGGCGGTATCCGCCAGCAGACTCGGCACGACGCCGCTGACCGGCGCCGCAAGCGGCTCGTGATGTTCCGGCGAACCAGGGTTGCGGTAACGGTAGACCTGCCCTTCGTAGTTTTTCAATAACAGCTCATCGTCGGTCATCGATAGTACGTAATTTGGCTGCAGAGGCACCTTGCCGCCGCCCTGCACCAGGTCCACCACGAAGGTCGGTATGGCCAGGCCAGAGGTATATCCCCGCATCCCTTCGATGATTTTGATACCGGTCTCGACCGGCGTCCGGAGGTGCTCGGTGCCCTGCACCTCATCACACTGGAAGAGATAATAAGGGCGCACTTTGGCTTTCAGCAGGCCGTGGCACAGCGCGGTGATGGTCTCCACATTATCGTTGATGCCGCGCAGCAACACCGTCTGGTTATTGACCGGCACGCCGGCGCGGAGCAGCCGGTCACAGGCCGCCGCCGCTTCCGGAGTGACCTCACGGGGGTGATTGAAGTGGGTATTGAGCCATATCGGGCCGTATTTGGAAAGCATGTTACATAGCTCGGCATCGATACGCTGCGGCAGCACCACCGGGAACCTTGAGCCGATACGAATGATTTCGATATTTTTAACCGCCCGGACTTTAGCGATAATCGCTTCCAGGTGCTCGGTAGAGAGCGTCAGGGGGTCACCTCCGGAGATGATAACGTCCCTGACGGCGGTGTTCCGGCGCAGGTAGTCCACCATGGCGTCTATCTCGGCTTCGGTACGCACCCAGCCACCGTGCCGCCATTCCCTCTTGCGTGTGCAGTGGCGGCAGAGCATGGGGCAAATATCGGTGATTACCATCAGCGCCCGGTCCGGGTAGCGTTGCACCAGGCCGGGCACTACGGAGTCCTCCTTCTCGGCGAGCGGGTCTTCAAATCCCAGACCGCTCATGGCGATTTCCAGGATGGAAGGTACTGCCTGTTTCCTGACGGGGTCATCGGGGTCATCAGGGTTGATAAGCGATAAGTAGTAAGGGGTGATGGAGAGAGGATAGCGCCTGGCGACCAGCCTTATCTGCGCTTCTTCCTCGGGAGACAACGAAATCAGCTGGCCCAGCCGTTCGACACTGGTAATCCGGTTACGGAACTGCCATTTCCAATCGTTCCAGCTCATCTCGGGAACATGTCCGAAAGATTTAACTCTATCGGCGGCGGTTTTACCGGGGGGTTCTTCTTCAGCGTTAAGGGACGTGCAAGTTCTACTGGGAGGCTCTTCTTCGACTTCAACTTTTACCTTGTTCTCGATGGTGAATCTCTCGGGTTGGCTGGCGGTCTGACATTTAGCGGCCACCGATAGCGCTTTCACTTTTTCTTTCTCAACTCTCCTTTTTCATGTTGATTTGTTTCAGGAAATCCTAGTTTAAACTGTTTTTTCTACAATTACTTGTACTAACTTGACATTCCTGATATAATATATAGGAATTATAATTCCTCAATTAATAATTATACATCTTACATGAAAAAAGTCAATAGTTTTAAGGCCAATATTTATCATAGGAAAATAGTCCTGCGATACTGTTCCCGTAAGGAGGTGTACCCATGCCGGGTTGGAAGTTCCTGACCAATCACGCCCTGGTGCTTTGCCTGGTCGCCCAACAGCCACGCATCACCGCGCGGGAAATATCTTCGACGATAGGCATCACGGAGAAGGCGACACGCAATATCATTAAAGACCTTGAAGCCGACGGCTATGTGACCAAAAAGAGGGAAGGGCGGCGTATCAAGTACCGCGTTGACCCGGATATGCCGATCCGCGATGAAACACAGCAGGACAAGGCCATCGGCGACCTGCTGGAGATACTGGGCTGGAAGAGACGGAAAAAGAAAGTCCGGGAAGATGTAGTTGTCTCTTCTGCTGGATAATTAGCAGGGTTCCAGAAAGAAGACATCCGGGCAATACGGGCAAATACGAGGGGGCGTTTGCTCCCTCTTTTTTTATTCACCGGTAAAATGTTTCGCAGACACCCTGAAGTATTATATAATTAGGCCTGCATACTATCATCAAACAATAAGGAGGCGAATATGGACCTGGGTTTTAAAGGTAAAGTGGCACTGGTGACCGGCGCCGGCAGCCAGATAGGTTTCGGCAAAGCCATCGCGCTGCTCCTGGCCAGAGAAGGTTGCGACGCCGTCGTCGTCAACGATATCAACCTGGAAGATGCCAAGCAAACAACGGCGGCAGTCAAGGCGCTGGGATGCAAGTCCATCGCCATCAAGGCCGATGTGACCAGAAAAGCCGAGGTGCAGGCCATGGTCAAGCAGGCACTGGCGGAGTTCAAAAAAATAGATATCCTGGCCAACGTGGCCGGCGCTATCTTCGGTACGGTTCCTTTTACCGACCAGACGGAAGGCCTCTGGAATAAAGAAATCGACCTTAATTTCAAGGGAGTGATGCTGGTCACCCAGGCCGTCATGCCCGGCATGCTCCAGCGCAAATACGGTAAAATTGTCAATATCTCCTCCGGCTCGGTCAGGGCGGCCTTCGGCGTCTCCATCTACACCATCTCGAAAGGCGCCGTCGAGATATTTACCCGCCACCTGGCCAAGGACGCCATCAGGAATGGCGTTAACGTCAACTGCGTCTCACCGGGTTGGGCACTGACCAACTTTATCAAAGGCAATAAAGAAGAGGCCGCCACACGCTTTTTACCCTCCACACCGATAGGCCGGGGCACCACTCCCGAGGACATTGCCAACGCGGTGGCCTTTTTCGCCTCGGACATTTCCAGTGATGTCGTCGGGCAGGTGCTGGACGTGACCGGGGGCTCGACCCTTTAAGCAGAGATATTCGACCACCATCACTCATTAAAAGGAGGCATTTATGGACCTCGGTTTAGCAGGTAAGATAGCGCTGGTAACCGGCGCCGGCAGTCAGATAGGTTTCGGCAAGGCTATTTCCCTGACACTGGCCAGAGAGGGCTGCGATATTGCCGTCAACGACATCAACTTCGAAGACGCGCAAAAAACAGTGGCGGAGGTAAAGGCCCTGGGGCGCAAGGCCATCGCCATCAAGGCCGATGTGACCAAAAAAGCCGAGGTGCAGGCCATGGTCAAGCAGGCACTGGCGGAATTCAAGAAGATAGACATCCTGGTCAATAACGCCGGGGCTATGCACAAGCAGGGTGCGTTCCTCGACCAGAAAGAAGAGCTGTGGGATAAAGACCTAAACCTCAACATCAAGGGCTCCATGCTCTGCGCGCAGGCGGTCCTGCCCGGTATGATTGAACGTAAATACGGCAAGATTATCAATATTTCCTCCAGTGTGGCCAAACAGGCCTTTCCCGGAGTGTCCACCTACGGCATGTCCAAGGCGGCGATATACGTCTTCACCCGGGGCCTGGCCAAGAGTGTCATCACGCAGGGAATCACGGTGAACAGCGTGGCCCCAGGGTGGTCGTTGACCAACTTTGATAAAACACCGCCGGAGGAGTTGCTCAAGCGGTTCATACCTGATACGCCCATCGGGAGGGGTACCACGCCGCAGGACATTGCCAATGCGGTAGCTTTCCTGGCATCGGATATCTCCGGGGATATCGTGGGGCAGGTCATTTGCGTCGACGGCGGGTCGACCATGCAGTAAGAAAGTACTATTACATTTGTATCACAAATAGTACTACCTTACTAAGAGGCATATTGACAAAAGTACTAAAGCATGCTTAAAATAGGACGAGAAGCTCAAGACACTACCTGAATTCGCTTCGGGAGGTGTAACATGAAGCTTCATCGACTCTTCGGAGTCTGGCAGGTGGACTGTTGAGGCCCTGCCTAGCGTGGGGCAAGAGGAAAGCGGACCCGGCTCGGTAGGTTGAAAAAGGACCTTATCTGCATAGCAGAGGCCAAGAATGATGGTGTTCATCGCCAAGTGAGTTGGGTCTGTTCCAGTTAGTCTTGTGGGTGGAGGCTGCAGTTAAAGCAGCCTCCACTTTTTTAGGGAAAACCAGTGAAATGACCTCTTACGGCTGGGCTTCCTGCGGCGCCAGACCTGTTTTGTCCATCAGCGCCCGGTAATACTCGGCAATATCTTCGTCGTAGATTTTGCTCTCGGCCTTGATAAAAGGCATCATCAGCGACTCGCGGTATATCTTTTCGATATCAGGCAACAGGTTCAACAGGCTATCAGTGGTGTTTTCCGAGGCTGCTTCCGGGTCATCCGTCACCGCGCTTACGGGGAGAACCATCCTTACTCCGAAAAGGAGCAGGCTGCAAACGGCCATGCCAGCCATGAAACTGATAGCCATCTTCACGATTGTTGTCCCCCAGTCACGCCAGCATGGTATCTCCATACTGACAAGTCTATTCTGACATACGATGATAAATGCCGATATAAAATTCATAAAGAAAACGTTAAAGAGAAGTAAAATTAATGTAAAGAATGGTGACGGGGGTCCAGTTAAAGAGAATTACGGGCCAGCTCAATCATCAATCCCCGTTACGGGAAAACGCCGGCACATCTGCGCTACTTCTCCTCTGACGTTGTCCAGGGTTTGTTTATCGTCCGGCTGCCGGATGACTTTAACTATCAATGCAGCAACGAGCTTCATTTCCTCTTGGCCAAAGCCGCGTGTGGTCACCGCCGGTGTACCCAGCCGGATGCCGCTGGTCACCGCCGGAGGACGTGTATCGAAAGGAACCTCATTTTTATTACAAACGATGCCTGCGGTATCAAGCGCTTTAGCGGCATGACTGCCGGTGACGCCGGTGGCGGTGAGGTCGACGAGGATAAGGTGATTATCCGTACCGCCGGAAACCAGTCGCAATCCCTGGTTTTGCAGCTCGGCCGCCAGGGCCCGGGCGTTTTCCAGGATGGATTTCTGATATTCGACAAAAGAGGGCTGCATGGCCTCGTGGAGCGTCACCGCCTTGGCGGCGACGGCATGCATCAAGGCTTTGCCCTGGGCTTCCGGGAAAACGGCGGCATCGATGGTGTTAGCCAGTTCCGCCCGGCACAGTATCAGTCCGCCGCTGGTGCCCCGCAGGGTTTTATGCGTGGTGGTGGTTACCACATCGGCATACGGTATCGGGGTCGGATGCAGGCCTGCGGCTACCAGCCCGGCGATGTGGGCCATGTCCACCATGAGCCTGGCCCCGACCGAATCGGCGATGCGGCGGAACCGCTCGAAGTCAATAATCCTCGGGTAAGCCGTATACCCCGATACAATGAGCTTCGGTTTATATTCTTTCGCCAGCCTTTCCACTTCAGGAAAATCGATGCGTTCGGTCTCGCGGTTGACATGGTAATGAATAAATTTGTACGAACGGCCGGAAAAAGTGACCGGAGAACCGTGTGTCAAATGACCGCCGTGGGCGAGGTCCATTGCCAGGACGGTATCACCGTACTCCAGCAGAGCGAAGTAGGCAGCCATGTTCGCCTGCGAGCCGCTGTGCGACTGGACGTTAGCATGCTCGGCGTGAAAAAGCTCTTTAGCGCGTTTGATGGCCAGCTCCTCGATGGTATCCATATTCTCACAGCCTCGGTAATAGCGCTGGCCGGGATAGCCCTCGGCGTATTTATAGGTGAGGAACGAGCCCTGGGCCTCCAGCACGGCCTTACTGGCGTAGTTCTCCGAGGCGATAAGGTTAACCGTATCTCTTGACTTTTGTTGGTCACATTCGATGGCACGGCTTATCTCGGGGTCGGTCTGGCGCAGGAAGCTCATATCCACTATCTCCAGGGGGAAATATTTATCAGGTATAGTCTACACTGGCAATTTGAGGGTGTCAAACCACTTGACAAATTTCAGACTACCTCTCTATAATTAAAATAAACCCCCACCTGTTTTGACAGTTTTTTCCTATTTCTATTGTGAATAGTGCAAATACATATCCCAGAGGCACTTGATGGCAGCATCCCGTTTAGATTCCCAGGAATAAGACAGGAGTTATTCCAGGTTTATATAAATAAAGTATGCCAAAGTATATCTTTGTAACCGGGGGCGTGGTCAGCTCCGTAGGTAAAGGCATCACCGTAGCTTCCATCGGTACTATCCTTAAAAGCCGTGGCGTCACCGTGGCCGCTCAGAAGCTCGACCCTTATCTTAATGTCGACCCCGGCACGATGTCGCCCTACCAGCACGGCGAGGTCTTCGTTACCCGGGACGGAGCCGAGACCGACCTCGACCTGGGCAACTACGAAAGATTTATTGATGCCGAGGTCACGGCGGACTCTAACGTTACCTCGGGGCAGATTTACAGTACGCTCATCGCCAAAGAAAGGCGGGGCGACTTCCTGGGCGGCACCATCCAGATCGTGCCCCACCTGACCAACGAGATTAAAGGGAGGTTCAAGAAGCTGGCCGAGAAATCCGGGGCGGAGGTGATTCTTATCGAGGTAGGCGGCACCGTGGGCGATATCGAAGGGCAGCCGTTCCTGGAGGCTATCCGCCAGATGCGCAACGACGTGGGCCGGGAAAACGTGTTCTATATCCACGTTACCTTCCTCCCCTATCTAAACTCAACCGGCGAGTTGAAAACCAAGCCCACCCAGCACAGCGTCAACGAGCTGCGCCGCATCGGTATCCAGCCGGATGTCATCATCTGCCGCAGCGATTATCCCATCGCGGAGGGGATAAGGGATAAGATATCCCTGTTCTGCGACGTGGCCAAACAGGCCGTGATCCCCCTCCCTACCGTGGACACGATTTATCGCATACCCTTAATCCTCGAAGAATCGGGGCTGGGCCAGCTGATTATCGACCGGCTCGGTATCAAGGCGCAATCCGCCGACCTTGAGGACTGGCGGGAACTCGTCGGACGCATCACGACGCCCCATGAGCCGGTTAATATCGCCCTGGTCGGTAAATACGTCGAGCTCAATGACGCCTATTACTCCGTGCGCGAGGCGCTGTACCACGCCGCCCTCCATAACGACCGCGAACTCAAGATGTTCTGGGTCCACTCCGAGGAACTGGACAGAGACGGCGCCGATAATTTATTGCGCACCGCCCAGGGTATCATCATCCCCGGCGGTTTCGGCATCCGGGGCATTGAAGGCATGATTAAAGCGGCCCGCTACGCCCGGGAAAACAAAATCCCTTACCTCGGCCTGTGCCTCGGATTGCAGATTATGGCCATCGAGTTTGCCCGCTACGTTTTTAACTCTGACGAGCCTAATTCCACCGAGTTCGACCCGGAGACCCGCTACCCGGTTATTGACTACATGGTCGAGCAGAAGAAACTGATCACCAAGGGCGCCACCATGCGTCTGGGCAATTACCCCTGCAAGCTGCTGGAAAACAGTTTGGCCGGGAAAGCCTATAGCCAGCCCCTTATTATGGAACGCCACCGGCACCGCCTGGAGTTCAATAATGAATACCGCCAGCAGCTCCAGGAAGCGGGAATGATATACAGCGGCGTGTCCCCGGACGATACGCTGGTCGAAGTCTGCGAGCTGGCCGACCACCCCTGGATGGTCTCCTGCCAGTTCCATCCCGAGTTCGGGTCACGGCCCGGCCGGCCCCACCCCCTGTTCCGCGACTTCGTCGGCGTGGCCAAGGACGTACTTCGCGAGGGGGCACAACCCCCGCTGCCGCTCCAGGCGAATTGAAAAGGAGGGCCAGATGCATATTTTTCTGGATACCGCCAACATCGAACAGATCAAACAGGCCGCCCGGCTGGGGATTATCAGCGGGGTAACCACCAACCCTTCCTTAATGGCCAAGGAATCGACGACCGACTACGAAACAGTGACGAAGAAAATCTGCTCGATAGTCGATGGACCGGTCTCCGTGGAAGTAATTTCAGAAGACGCCGAGGCCATGATTCAAGAGGCTCGTGCCAAAGCCACGTGGGCGCCCAATGTCAACATCAAGATACCGATGACCGCTGACGGCCTGCGTGCCACCACCGTCCTGCGTAAAGATAATATCAAGGTAAACATGACCCTGTGTTTCTCCGCCAACCAGGCGCTCCTCGGGGCGTTGGCCGGGGCCACTTACGTGAGCATTTTCGTCGGCCGCCTGGACGATGCCGGCCAGGACGGTATGCAGGTGGTCGATGATACCCTGGCCATACTGGACAATTATCCCGACCTGGACACCGAGGTCATCGCCGCCAGCATCCGCCACCCCATGCACTGCACCGCCGCCGCGCTGGCCGGGGCGCATATCGCCACCGTGCCTTACGGCGTGCTGATGCAGATGATACAGCACCCAATGACTGATGTCGGCATCAAGAGATTCTTAGCCGACTGGAAGAGTGTGAGTAAATAATGGAAACGGAATTTAAAAAAGAAAACGATACCAATAATACCCCCCTCGCTGAGAACGGTCCGGTAACGGAAAGCGCCGAGCCGGAAGCCAGGAAAGACGCGCAAATTCCCCTCCTTGAAAAAGAGCCGGCACCGGAACGGGGCGCCATGATGAACATGACCGAACTCGAGACCAAGACCAAGGAGGAGCTAATCGAAATAGCTAAAGAGATGGGCCTAGCCGTACAGGCCACTCTAAAAAAACACGATATTATTATGCGGCTGCTGGAGACCCATACCGAGCAGCAGGGCAATGTTTTTTGCTCCGGCATCCTGGAAATCATGGCCGACGGTTACGGCTTCCTCCGGCAGGAAACACTGTTACCCAGCCAGACGGATGTCTATATTTCGCCTTCGCAGATACGGCGCTTCGGCCTGCGCAACGGCGACCTGGTCACCGGGCAGGGACGCCCCCCCAAGAGTAACGAAAAATATTTCAGCCTGTTACAGGTCGTGGCCATCAACGGCCTGGATCCCGAGACGATTAAAGGACGGCAGCCTTTCGGGTCACTAACCCCCACCTTCCCCGATAAGCTCATCGACCTGGAACACAACCCTTCCGAACTTTCCACCCGTCTCATTAATCTCATCGCTCCCATCGGGCGGGGGCAGCGCGGCCTGATTGTCTCGCCGCCCAAGGCCGGCAAGACTCTACTACTCAAATTCATCGCCTCCGCCATCACTACCAAGTACGAAGATATTTATCTGATGGTCTGCCTCATCGGCGAGCGGCCGGAAGAGGTCACCGATATGAGGCGTTCGGTTCGGGGCGAGGTCATCGCCGCTACCTTCGACGAAATGGTGGAGAACCAGACCCGCGTTGCCGAGCTGGGTCTGGAAAGGGCTAAACGCCTGGTGGAAAGTGGCAAGGACGTGGTCATCCTGCTGGACGGCATTACCCGCCTGACCCGCGCTTATAACCTGGCCATGCCTTCCAGCGGCCGTACCCTGTCCGGCGGCATCGACCCCGCCGCCCTGCACCCCGCCAAAAGATTTTTCGGTGCCGCCCGCAATACCTCTGAAGGCGGGAGCCTGACGATTATCGCCACCTGCCTTATCGATACCGGCAGCCGTATGGACGACCTGATTTATGAGGAGTTCAAGGGCACCGGCAACATGGAACTCCACCTCGACCGCCGGCTTTCCG
>CAYWZO010000043.1:0-15354 GCA_964462865.1 uncultured Dehalococcoidaceae bacterium
GTCTTAATCAGACGACCCAGCAGGTTCCTACAAGTGATGACCGGCAGGTCAGTTACGCCAATGGCCCCTTTTCGGAGTAATTTTCATCATAGTACTTTTCGCCCTCGCCCTACAGTGTCGTCCGCCAGCCCTGATTTTAACTCAAAAAGCGGGTTGACAAGCAGTACCCAAACGTACCAGTACTAAATCACCCGGTATCCCCCTACTAAAGGACTATTGGCTGTTATCCCATATATAAATACAATAATAAATAAAACCGACTATTTCCGGAGGAAACGTTTTTGCCGGTTTATCCTGGAACAATCAAGAAGCTATTAGCCTCGGCCATATTATTACTCACGTTAATCCCGGGAATCACCGCATCGGGCTTCAATAGTACGCCCGTGTCGGCCGATGAGGGGCCGGACCTCGTCCTGCAGGAAATTAGCCTGTCGCCGGCCGAACCGGCCATCGATGACACGGTGACCATCACCGTGAGCGTGAAAAACCAGGGCACCAGCGCGGCTGCCCAGAACTATGTCGTCTGCTATGTCGATAGTACGATACTGGACACCCAATCCCTCGGCCAGCTCGAGCCCGGTACCATGGCCACCAAGACTTTCACCTGGAAGGCCGACGCCGGCTCACACAGCATCAAGGCGATAGCCGATTCCTCCGACGTGGTCGCCGAGAGCAACGAGACCAACAATACCAAAACTTACGCCATCACCACACGGGCGGCAGACCTGATTATACAGTCGATTTCCTGGTCGCCGACCGAACCGTCCCGGGGTGACGCCGTTGTCTTCGAGGTGGTTATTAAAAACCAGGGCAGCGCCAGAGCCAGCAACTCCAACCTCAACCTGTACATCGACGGCAGTTCCCGCGGCTACCAGGATACCCCATACGTCAATCCAGGCGAAACGCTGACCAAGACCTATCAATGGGTAGCACTACCCGGCCAGCACACCATCCGGGCCGTCATCGATGAACTGAATCATACCAAGGAAAGCAACGAGTCAAACAACGATTACACCTCGACTTTCTTTACTTCGCCTCCGGACCTGGTCATCGAGGAAATCTCCTGGTCGCCGCAAAATCCGTCGAAGAACGACATCGTCAGCATCAATGCCACCGTGAAAAACCATGGCACCGGCCGCGCCGATGCCAATCACATCGCTTACTTTATCGACGGCGAACTCAAGACCACCATCCAGGTCAGTGCTCTGGAAGCCGGCGCCTCCGCCAATATCACCTTCAACTTGACGGCCACCTCGGATAAACATAATATCAAGACCATCATCGATTATTACAATAATGTGACCGAGATTAATGAGGACAACAACGAGAAAACGGCCGATTTTAGCACCCTTGTCCCGGACCTGGTGGTCACCGATATTACCTGGTCGCCGGATGATGCTGCCGTGGGGGACACCGTGACCTTTTCGGTCACGATTAAAAACCAGGGCGCCGGGAGGTCCGAAAAGGTCCACACCAGCTGCTATATCGACGGGAAATTCGTAGCCTCCCCTGACGCTCCGGAAATTATAGCCGGTGATACCTCAACGCTGACTTTCCCGTGGGTAGCGACCGGCGGTTCCCACAGCGTCAGCTTCACGGCCGATTTCGATAACATGCTGGCCGAGACCACCAAGGATAATAACAAGCTCACCACTACTATCGCCATCATTCCCCCCGACCTTTTAATCCCGAGCGTCAGCTGGTCGCCGGCCAACTTCAGCATCGGCGACACTGTGACTTTCTCGGTAAACATTACCAACCAGGGCAGTGGTAGCGCGGAAAACTTCTTCATCACTTACTACCTGGACGATGACCTGCTTACCTCAAACATCGTGGGTAGATTAGATTCTGACGCCTCGGTTAATAAAACCTGTACCTGGAAAGCGGTCAACGGCCGCCACGTTTTCAAGGCCGTGGTCGATTATAACAAAGCCATCACCGAGGACAACGAAGACAACAACGAATTCACGATAACCGTGGCTCCAAACATGCCGGACCTGGATGTAGTTACGGTCACCTGGTCGCCGGCTGATATCAGACCCGGCAGCGAGGTCAAATTCGATATCGTCATTAAAAACCTGGGGACATTGAATGCCGGAGCGACGCGCGTCGCCTATTATATCGATGATGCAGTAGCCGGCTTTACCGATATCGACCAGTTGAATGCCGATGCGGCCACGACCGTACATTTCACCTGGAGCGCTCTGGCCGGAGTGCACTCCATCAATATCGTTGCTGATGCCTCGAACAAAGTCTTTGAGATTGACGAAGACAATAACACCAAGGTGGTTACCCTGCCGCCGCCAGACCTTATCGTCCAGGGTATTACCTGGACACCGGAGGATGCCGCCACCGGAGATAAGGTCACCATAACGGCCACCATCAACAACCAGGGTAGCAGCCGGACGCAAAACACACAGGTAACCTGTTACATCGACGGCCTACCCCTCGAGACTAAAGACCTGCCGGCGATAGACCCCAATGGTTCGCTGACAAATTCATTCGGCTGGACGGCCGCGGCCGGCAAGCACAAAATAAAAATCACCGCCGATGTCACCAACCGCGTTACCGAGTCCGATGAGACCAACAATAACAAAGAAATAGACTTCGGCACTCTGACGCCTGACCTGGTTGTCCAGGATATCAGCTGGCTGATGGAAAACCCGCTGACCGATGATAAAGTCCTCTTCACCATCACCGTCAAGAACCAGGGCACGGGCAAAGCCGGAACCTCGCAGCTGACCTACACCATCAACAATCTGCTACCCATGACGGATGACCTACCGGCGATACCGGCCGGCGATACCGCCACCCTGACTTTCTTTTCAAATCTAAAAGCCGGTCAGCATACCGTGAATACCGTTTTAGACCCGCAAAATAAATTAACCGAGCTCGATGAAACCAACAATACCGGTAATTTGGCCTTCTCCTCCTTTGTTCCCGACCTATCCGTCGTGACAATCGGCCTGTCACCATCACCCGCCGCCCCCGGGACCGATGTCACCCTGACCGTAAAAGTTGAGAACCGGGGCAAGGATAAAGCCCTGAACCCGCGGCTGTCTTTAGTCATTGACGGCTCTCCCGCAGGTGAGGCGGATATCGAACTAATAGATATTGGCGACATTGTCTCCCGGGATTTCACCTGGAAAGCCGTGGCTGGCAACCACGAGATAGCCGCCTACGTCGATATGGGCCAGCTTATCCTCGAATCCAACGAGACTAATAACTCCCGGTCCCGTACGGTATCCATCGAAAATCCGGCGGCACCGCTCCCTAAAACCATCAAGCTCTCCACCGATTCGGCGGCTAATAAAGGATTCATCGCGAACTGGTGGTGGCTGCTCCTGCTGATTGCTGCCCTGCTGGGCGGTGCGGCCTTCTTTTCGGCACTGAAGTCATTCCGGAAAGGCTAGGCCCCGCCGACAGTCATTATCAAGGCGGTATTTCCCGCTGATAACGTTCCCGGAATAGTTATTCGAACCACTGGCCGGCAACCTTATGGTCCTGGTCAAAGACCATCCTCACTCCTACTTCACCCCCGGTATACCTGGCCCTGTAGTGGACAATGGTGTAATTATCCTTCTTTTCGGTGCTAAGATAAGTTATCGATACATAATCGCCCAGTTGACCGGTAATCTGTTCTGACGTTTTATCCAGGATTGCCTGAGTAACCGCTGCCTTGAAATCGGCGTTACCGTATTTTACGTATTCCTCAAGATTACCCTCGCTTAACCCCTTAAGCGTGGCATCCGTGATGGCGCGGGCGTAGTCCGGCTCGGATAATGCGGGTGTTGTCATTGTGGTGCTGCCGGCATGCGAGCTACAGCCAGCCATCAACGTCAGTAAGGCTAACAGGAAAATAAGGATGAATATTTTCCTCATGCTATCGCTCCGGTGGACGGTGATAATCAGGCGTCTCCCAGCGATATCACCACCCCGGGTGTTTTATAGGTCAACCGTGCCTAAGCCTTTATCTCGCCGAACTTCTCTTCCAGGGCGGCCTTGTCCCATATCTTCCCGGTCACCTCCTCGGGTTTCGCCGCCGCCACCATGGCCGGATATCTCTGCCAGATTATCGGCTCCTCAAAGTCGCTGGTATCCCGGCCCTCCATGAAGCCCATGACGATGTCGGTCTTAACGAAATAAGGGCGGATGCAGGTGATGGCGATGCCGGTCTCCCGCCGCATTTCCCGCGCCAGCCCCAGGGTGAACCGCTCCACGCCTGCCTTGGTCACGCCATAAGCGATATTCATGCGTATCTGGTGGGCCAGTATCGAGGAAACATTGATAATCGTGCCGCTTTTCTTCTCGACCATGTGGGGCAGGACCACCTTGGAGCAGAGGAACACGCCGTCCAGGTTAACGGAGAGAATCAGCCGCCACCGGCGGTAGGGCAACGTCAGGAAGGAGTCCTGGGCGGTAACGCCGGCGTTATTCACCAGCACGTCAATTTTACCGAACTTCTCCAGGGACTTATTAACGATGTCGTTGACATCGTCCTCGACGGTGATATCGCCGCCCAGGGACAGGGTCTGCCGGCCCAGGGCCTCGATTTCTTTAGCGGTCTCGGCAAGTTTGCCGTCGTCGGTGACACGGTCGCAAATTACCAGGTCGGCTCCGGCCTCGGCCATGCCGAGGGATATCGACTTGCCCAGGCCCTGCCGGGCGCCGGTAACCAGAGCTACTTTACCCTGTAATGGTGTTGTCATTTCAATACCTCCTAATAATAAATTCTCCGTCATTGCGAGGAGTCCCGATTGTATCGGGACGACGCGGCAATCTCTATAATCGAGCTTGATTCAAATTAGAGATTGCCACGCTTCGCTCGCAATGACAAAATAATAATTCTCTACGTCAGCATACCGTAATCCAGCGGGAAGAGACCGGCCGTCTGGTTCCTGGATGCGTCCGAGGCCAGATATAGCGCAATGGCGGCCACGTCATCCGGCTCGCCGAAGCGCCCGATGACAGTCTGGGCCAGCATGCGGTCGTTGACCCCCGGGAGCTTGAGGAAGGGGTCGGCCAGCCGGCTGTGCACCCAGGCCGGGGCGATGGAGTTGACCCGGATGTTCCACTTGCCCCATTCCTTGGCCATGACGCGGGTCATGTGCATCACCGCGGCCTTGCTGATGCAGTACACGCCCAGCGTTTCCTCCGTCCGGATGCCCATATAGGACGTGATATTAATGATGCTGCCCCCGCCCTGCTCTTTCATGATGGGAGCAATCAGCTTGCAAAGGAAGAACGGGCCCTTGAGGTTGACGTTCATGACAGTATCCCACTGCCATTCCTCGACGTCTGTGAGGGGCACCATGAAGCTGGAGCCGGAGCTATTGACCACGATGTCAATGCGTCCGCACTCCTTCATGACGGCATCCACCAGCGCCTTGATGGTATCCATTTTGCCGAGGTGTCCGGCTATCGCCAGGACTTTACCGCCGGACTTTTCTTTGATTTCTGCCGCGGCCTTGTCCAGGTTCTCCTGCTTGCGGCTGCTGATGACGACTTCGGCACCGGCGATGGAAAGCGTCTCGGCAATGGTCTTGCCGATGTCACCCGCCCCGCCGACAACCAGAGCTACCTTGCCTTTGCATGAAAAACTCGATACGTCCATTAATTGCTCCTTTTATCATTATATCTCCTCTCCCCTCCGTGGGAGAGGATAAAGGTGAGGGGGAAACGCTGAATATTCACCCCCACCCTGGCCCTCTCCCCTCAAGGGGGCTTTGTATCAAATGTCATTCTGAGGAGCGAAGCGACGAAGAATCTCGGGGTAAGGCGGGGCGCCGTACGTATAAACCCCACCACTCCGAGACCCTTCGCTACGCTCAGGGTGACATTAAGCGGCACTTTTGATACAAAACCCCTCAAGGGAGAGGGATTAACATTACTACTCCACCTTGATGATGCAGGAGTTAGCCTGGGCCAGTCCGCCGCAGATAGCGCCCATCGCGTAGCCGCCACCCCGCCGCCGGAGCTCGTACATCAGGTTCATGACAAGCCGGGCGCCACTGGCAGTGTTCGGGTGCCCGATGGCGATAGCGCTGCCGTTGATATTCATTTTCTTCTGTAACTCTTTGTACTTGCTATCATCATTATCCACGACGAGCTTCATGGACACCAGCGGCACACAGGCAAAGGCCTCGTTAATCTCCATACAGGCCATATCGTCGAGCGTCATATCGGCCTTTTTCAGGATTTTCTTCATGGCGTAGCCGGGGCCTTCGGGCATGCGGCTGGCGTTGATAGCCACCGATACCGAAGCAACTACCGTGGCCAGGACTTCCAGACCGAGCTCTTCAGCTTTCTGGCGCGTCATAACCAGGATAGCCGTGGCGCCGTCGTTCAGACCGGGCGCGTTACCGGCGGTAATGGCGCGGGTATTGTAGACAGTCTTCAGGCCGGCCAGCCTCTCCAGAGTGGTATCGGCGCGGTACTGCTCGTCGATGTCCAGTACCTTGGGGTCGCCCTTGGGCTGGGGGATAGGGAGGGGCATAATCTCGTCCTTGAACTTGCCGGCGTTCCAGGCCTGACCGTAGTTCTGGTGGCTCCGATACGCCCATTCGTCCTGCTCCTGCCGGTCTATCTTATATTCATAGGCCACGTTATCACTATCGACCGATACCGGATTGAAGTCCTTGTAACCGAGGGCGTAGAGCGGGTCTTCCATTTTGACATCACCCAGGCGGAAGCCGCCGAAGCGGAGACCCCTGACGACGAGTGGCGATTGCCCGAAGGAGGTAGCACCTCCGCAGATAGCCGTTTCAATCTCACCGGCTTTCATCTCCAGGGCCGCCAGCCTGACGGCGTTCATGGCCGAGACACAGGCCATATCGAAGGAAATGGATACCGTTTCGTGGGGAATACCGGCCCTGATGAGGGACTGCCGCCCGGCGACTGGCGTATACGGGTCGCGGCAGGCCGACGTATCGCCGACACCCCAGAAGACCTCATCCACCTTATCCGGGGCGACATTCACCCGCTTGAGAACCTCCCGCATGGGGATAGCGCCGATTTCATAGTAATCGAAGTCCCGCAGGGAACCGCCGTACCTGCCGAACGGAGTCCTGACCGCGCTGACGATGACGACATCTTTATCGTTTGCCATTATTTTTTACCTTTCCTTTTCTAGTTTTTCTTTTTATTTATCAATGTCATTCCTGCGACGTGAGGGATCCAGGTGAGGGGGATTGATAAACAGATTCTTCGCTGCGTTCAGAATGAAATCCTATTTTAAATCTATTTCTGGGTATAGTCGTAAAAGCCGCGTCCCGTCTTCCTCCCCAGGTCGCCGGAGCGCACCATGTTCTTCAGGAGCGGGGCGGGCATGAGGCGCTCGCCGAACTCTTCATACATCGTTTCCAGTCCGTGCAGGACGATATCGGCACCGGCCAGGTCGCAGAGTTCCAGCGGGCCCATCGGGTGGTTCAGGCAGAACTTGACCGCCTTATCCACCTCTTCCGGCTTGTTGCCGTCCATGACGCAGTAGAACGCCTCGTTCATCAGGGCGTCCACCAGGCGGGAGACGATAAAACCGGCATAGTCCCTGGCCTCGCACGATTCCTTGCCGATTGTCTGGATATATTCCTTGGAGGCCTCCAGGACATCGGGGGCGGTGTGGCGGCCGGGGATGACCTCGACACCCTTCATTACCGGCACGGGGTTCATGAAGTGGATGCCGACGACCTTGTCCGGCCTCTTGGTGGCGGCGGCGATTTCGCCGATGGGGAGGGAGGAGGTATTGGTGGCCAGAATGGCGTCCGGCTTGCAGATTTCATCGAGCTGCTTGAAGATATTTTTCTTTAAATCCAGTACTTCCGGAGCCGCTTCGATGACCAGGTCGGCATCTTTAGCGTCTTTCATATCCAGGGTGGTCTTGATACGGGCCAGGATGGCGGCTTTATCGCTTTCCTGCAGCGTGCCCTTTTTCACCGACCTGTCCAGGCTCTTCTCGATGGTCGCCAGGCCCTTCTGGATGAACTCGTCCTTGATATCGGACATCGTTACGCTGTAGCCGGCCTGCGCGCTTACCTGGGCGATGCCGTTGCCCATCGTTCCGGCACCGATGACGAACACTTTATTTATAGCCACTTTATATTTTCCTCCTTAGATCATTATTAACCATTGTCATTCTGAACGCAGTGAAGAATCTTGGCTTGGGTGGGGATCAACCACTCCCCGAGATTCTTCGGTCGCTACGCTCCCTCAGAATGACACTACGCGTCACTTGTTTTTAAATACCGCTTTCCGCTTCTCCAGGAAAGCGTCCATGCCTTCTTTCCGGTCATAAGTGGCAAAGCACACCGCGTTGCATTTAGTCTCCATGCTCAAACCGGAACCGAGGTCGGTATCAAGGCCGGTATTGATGGCCATTTTGGCCATGGCCAAGACCGGGCCGCTCTTGGCGGCCAGTTTCCCGGCCCACTCCATCGCTTCGTCCATCAGCTTTTCCGGAGTTACGACTTTGTTGACCAGTCCCAGATTAAGGGCGGTGGCGGCGTCAATCTGCTCGCCAATGAAAATCATCTCCTTGGCCCTGGCCGCACCGACGAGGCGGGGCAGGCGCTGGGTGCCACTGGCGCCGGGAATCAGGCCCAGGTTAATCTCCGGCTGGCCGAATTTGGCCTTTTCCGAGGCGATGCGGAGGTCGCAACACATGGCCAGCTCGCAACCGCCGCCGAGAGCGTAGCCGCTGATGGCGGCGATGGTAGGCTTGGTCAGCGCATAGATAAAGTCGGAAGTCTTGCGGATAGTGCCCATGAACTTCTGGACTTCCAGAGGCCCCATGTTCTGCATCTCGGCGACATCGGAACCGGCGGCGAAGGCCCTGTCGCCGGAGCCGGTCAGGATGACCACTTTCACTTCCGGGTCGTTTTCGACGGACTCAAAAACGTCATACAGTTCCTGGTAGACGGTGCTGTTAAGGGCGTTCAACTTGTCCGGGCGGTTGAGGATCACTTTAGCGATGCCATCGGCCTTTTCGTAGAGCAAAGTGCTGTAAGTCACGGTCTTATCTCCTCTCTGCCTGCTTGGATGAGTCGGATAGCGTACTTGCTCTCATAAATTGAGATGAAGGGGACATTCAAGGAGAAGAAAATTCCCTTAATAGTTTAAGCTAATTGACTCGTGAGTGTCAAGCTAAACTCAAATTGACATCCAGCCTGGCGTTCGGTAAACTTCTTTACAGTAAGCCCTCGCATTTTAACCATGGATTTTTATCATGCCTGATATTGATGCCGTGGCTCACGGGCTCGCCGACGAGTTGAAAAAACAGCGCGCCGATTACCTGGAGGCCCGCTTCGAGGAGAGCCAGACCAGCCACATCACCTACCGCGGCAAAGACCTGGAATCCGTCGGCCGGGCTACCGCCAGCGGCGGCAACGTGCGCGCCCTGGTGAAGGGAGGCTGGGGGTTCACCAGCTTTAACGAGTTCGTCCGTCTTCCCGGCCGCATCAGGCTGGCCATCGAACAGGCCAGGGCCGCCGGCAGCGGTAAAAGCAACCTGGCGCCGGTACCTCCGGTAACTGATAGCGTGCCGGACGGAGCAGACCGGGACCCCGTCACCATTCCCCTGGCGGCCAAGAAGAAGCTGCTTGACGAATATAACGAAATCATCTGGAGCACGCCGCAGATACAGACTGCCAGCATCAGCTACGCCGACAGCCGTAAAAAGGTTATCTTTCTGAACTCGGAAGGCAGCTTTATCACCCAGGCAAGGGCGGACGTCGCCCTGCGACTGACGGCCATCGCCGCCAGGGACGGCGAGGTGCAGCAGGTGGGGTTGAGCCTGGGCAGCCGTGGCAACTTCAGCGCCGTAGAGGGCCTCCATGAAAAGGTCAGGGAAATAGCCCGGCGCGCCGTCGAGCTCCTGACCGCGCCGCAGGTCAAGGGCGGCGAATACACGGTCGTGCTCGACCCCGTGCTGGCGGGCGTTTTCGTGCACGAGGCCTTCGGTCACCTTTCCGAGTCCGACTTCGTTTACGAGAACGAGCGGATGCAGGAAATCATGACGCTGGGGAAGCAGTTCGGCGGTCCGCTCCTGAACATCGTCGATTCCGCCGCCGAGCCGGGACTCCGCGGCAGCTATAAATACGATGATGAGGGCGTCAGCGCCGTCAAGACCTATCTCATCAGAGAAGGCAAGCTGGTCGGCCGGCTGCACTCGCGGGAGACCGCCGCCATAATGGGCGAAAAGCCCACCGGCAACGCCCGGGCGATAACCTACCGCTTCCCGCCCATCGTGCGCATGACCAATACCTACATCGAGCCGGGGACGGCATCATTCAACGACATCATCGCCGATACGAAAGACGGTATCTACGTGAAAAACTGGTACGGTGGCATGACCAGCATGGAGATGTTCACCTTCTCCGCCGGAGAAGCTTACCTGATACGTAACGGTAAAATCGCCGAAGCGGTGCGGCCGGTGATGCTGACGGGCAACGTCTTCACGACGCTGCAAAATATCGACGCCATCGGTAACGACCTGGATATGAACGAGGGCGGCGGCTGCGGCAAGGGTGGCCAGATGCCCCTGCCAGTGTCCAACGGCAGCCCGCATATCCGCATCAGGCATTGTCTCATCGGAGGGAAATAATGGAGCATATCCTGGCGCTGGCGCGAAAAACTGCCGCGGCCGCCGAGGTTTACCGGATTACCTCGGAGGAGACACAGGTACGCTTCGAGGCCAACCGCCTGAAGCAGCTCCAGACCAACCAGTCGACCAGCCTGGCCCTGCGCATCATCAAAGACGGCCGGATAGGCTACGCCACGACTTCAGGCGCGGTGGATGGCCAGGAGCTTGTCAACAACGCCGTAGAGACCGCAGCCTTCGGCGCCGTGGCGAAGTTTCAGCTACCGGCCAGGGTGAAATACCCGCAGGTCGACATTGACGACCCCGCCGTGGCCTCCGTGCCGATTCAGGACATGGTCAGTCTCGGCGAAGAGATGATAGCCGCCGTTACCGGCCACACGCCGGGGATTATTTGCGAAGGTGGTGCCAGCCGGGGGACGATATCTTTGCGCATTATCAATTCACGTGGCGGGGAGGCGGAGTACCGCAAGAGCTTTTTCAGCCTCGGCATCGAGGGTACGCTGGTCGAGGGCACGGACATGCTCTTCGTCGGCGAGAGCGAAAGCTCCTGCCATCCGGTTACCAGCTCCAAAAATATCATCAAGACCGTTTTAAGACAGCTCGAACTGGCGAAACGCCGCGCCAAGGCCCCGACGCGGGAACTGCCGGTGATTTTCACGCCTGACGGCGTCACCGCCCTGGTGATGCCGTTGATATCGGCCTTCAACGGCAAGACCGTCCTCGAAGGGGCCTCACCCGTCGGCGATAAGGTCGGCCAGCGCATTTTCGATAGCAAGTTCAGCCTGACTGACGACCCGACCATCGCTTTCCGGCCGGCGAGCCGCCCCTGTGACGACGAAGGCGTGCCCAGTCGGCGCACGCCCCTGGTGGCCAACGGCGTCGTGAAGAGTTTCTTCTACGACCTGCAAACGGCGGCCCTGGCCGGGAAAAAGAGCACCGGCCACGGCAGCCGCGGCCGCGGCGGTCTGCCGTCTCCTTCCCCCAGCGCCATTGTCATCGCCCCCGGCGATATCACGTTCGATGATATGGCCAAAGACATTAAAGAAGGGCTGGTCATCGAGCAGCTCATGGGGGCGGAGCAGGGCAACCTCCTCGGCGGCGATTTCTCCGGCAACGTCCTTCTTGGTTACAAGGTGGAAAATGGTAAAATAGTGGGCAGGGTGAAGGACACGATGGTCGCCGGGAACGTGTATAAGATTCTTAAAGACATCGCCGCTATCGGGAGCGAGGCCAAGTGGGTGGGGGGTTTTCTCTACACCCCACCCCTTTACTGCAAAGGGTTGGCGGTTTCGAGCAAGGGGTAGTATTACCACAATATAATTCATTGCGAGGAGCGTTAGCGACGAAGCAATCATACTGATATAATTCAGCAAGGTGAAGAATTAAACAGAATTCGCAGGAAGGCCAAAATGGGGATTGCCTCGCCTCCCGATTGCATCGGGATGGTCTCGCAATGACAAGCACACTTTGTCTTTGCGAGGAGCGTTAGCGACGAAGCAATCCCCTGTTATGGACAAGCAGTATTATGTGTACATCATGACAAATAGTACGAACACAGTGACCTATATTGGTATCACCAATGACCTAAAAAGAAGAATTTATGAGCATAAAAACAAAGTAGGCAAAGGATTCACAACCCTGTACAATATCAACAAACTCGTATATTATAAAATATTCGGGGACGCCGAAAACGCTATCACGAGGGAAAAACAAATTAAAGGTGGCTCAAGAAAAGCTAAGGTTGCGCTGGTAAATAGCCTGAACAAAGATTGGCGTGATTTATACGAAGAATTGTAAGAAAGCCAAAATGGGGATTGCCTCGCCTCCCGATTGCATCGGGATAGTCTCGCAATGACGGCAGAGTTAAGAGGTAAATTGAAATGACTGACAGTGTTATCAGAATCCATGCCCGGCCCAAACTCCGTACGCCTAATATATTGGCTGCCTGGCCTGGCATCGGCAACGTGGCCATGATTATCGCCAATTACCTCAAGGCCAAGCTCCCTTTTAAAGAACTCGGCTACCTGGAGCCCGCTTACTTTTTCGACCCCATCGGCGTGCTCGTCAAGGACGACGTCGTCGAAGAGCCCACCTTCCCCCAGAGCGTGTTCTATTACTGGAAAAACCCCGGGGGCGACCATGACCTGATGCTGTTCATCGGCGATGACCAGCCCGCGTCCAAGGGCTATGACCTGGCGCATTACGTCCTCGATGTGGCGCAGAGGTTCGGGGCGGGACGGGTCTACACCTGCGCCGCCGCCATCACCCGCATCCACCACACCGAACCGCCCAAGGTCTGGGGCGTGGGCACCAGCCACCTGGTCACCACCGATTTAAAGCCGTACCGCCTGGAGCATTCCAGCAACCTGCAAATCGCCGGCCTTAACGGCCTGCTGCTGGGCGTGGCCAAGGAAAGAGATATCGACGGCGTCTGCCTGCTGGGCGAGGTACCGGTCTACGCCAGCCGGGTGACCAATCCCATGGCGGCGCTGGCAGTCATGAAGGTGCTCGCCCCGATGCTGCAAATCAAAATAGACCTGGCCGAGCTGGCTAAAATGGCTGTCGAGGCCACGGAGCGTATCAAGCAGGTGGCCGCCCAGGCGATGGAAGAATACATCGATTACTTCACCGAGCCGATCTGGGAACGCGGCGAGGAGGAAGGAGACGAGGAAGAAGGCTAGCTGAACGGCAGCCTGCGCCGCAGATTATGAGATTACGTCGAAGTACCGACCACGATGTATTTAAGCCCCTGCACGGCAGAACGATAAACGGGAAAAACATCCGGCTCCGCGAGAAAAAGTTGACTGACGTCCGCAACGACTACACCTGGCAGTCCGACCCGGAACTTTGCCGGTTCGATGCCGTCCCGGTGCTCAACCTGCCTTACGCCGTCTATCTGCTGGACTACACCAACGAATTGAAAAAAAAGCGGCGCAACCGTTTCCCTTTAGCCATTGAAACTCTCGATGGGAGGCACATCGGCAACTGCACCTGCTACGAAATCGATGAAAAAAAGAGCGAGACGCAGTTAGGCATTATGATAGCCGACCCCACCTACCGCGACCAGGGCTACGGCCAGGAAGTTGTTCACACCGTCGTCGACTATGTTTTCCAGACGACGAGCCTCGACCGCATCTACCTGAAAACACTGGACTGGAACGTGCGGGCGCAGAGGTGCTTTGCCCGGTGCGGTTTTACCTCCTGCGGAGAGTTAAAGCGCGACGGTCACAGTTTCGTGCTCATGGAACTGGACCGGCAGCATTGGGAAAAGGGGTGGAATGGGGATAAAGGAGAGTGAGTCCCGTAACTTCTAATTACCAGCCCATTACCTGGCGCGGCGACCGCGTTATCATCCTCGACCAGAACCGCCTGCCCCGGGAGGAAATTTATCTTGAGCTCGACGACTACCGTGAGGTCGCCGCCGCCATCAAGGAGCTAAAAATCCGGGGCGCGCCGGCCATCGGGATAGCCGGTGCCTACGCCGTCGCCCTGGGCGCTCTTAAAATCGATTTTGCGGCGCGTGGTGAGTTCCTGGCAGAGCTGCAGGATATCATCGACGCCATCGGCGCCACCCGCCCCACCGCCCGCAACCTCTTCTTCGCCCTGGAGCGCCTGAAAAAAGCCGCCGCGAGCGCTAACAGCCCGGCGGCAATCAAAAAAGCGCTGGCCAAAGAGGCTCAAAAAATACATGAGGAGGAGGCGGAAGCCACCCGCCGTATCAGCGAGTGTGGGGCCGATTTAATCAAAGACGGCGGGACGGTGCTGACCCACTGCAACACCGGGCCGCTGGCCGCCCCCGATTACGGCACCGCTTTAGGCGTTATCATCGCGGCGCACCGGCAGGGCAAGCAAGTTAAAGTCCTCGCCGACGAGACCCGACCGCTTTTACAGGGGGCGCGGCTAACGGCCTGGGAGCTGCAGAAGGCCGGCGTGCCGGTGACTTTAATCACGGACAGCATGGCCGGCTCTTTCCTGCGGCGGGGTAAGGTAGATTGCGTCATCACCGGTGCCGACCGCATCACTGCCAACGGGGACGCCGCCAACAAAATCGGCACGTACGCGCTGGCGGTGCTGGCTAAGGAGAATAAAGTCCCGTTCTACATCGCCGCCCCCACCTCCACCATCGACCCCTCGCTGAAAACGGGGGATGCTATACCCATCGAGGAGCGCGGCGCGGCAGAAGTGACCCGTATACAGGGGGTGCCCATCGCGCCGGAGGGCGTCAGCGCCGCCAACCCCGCTTTCGACGTCACCCCGCATAAGTACATCACCGCCTTCATCACGGAAAAAGGGATTGTCCGGCCGCCTTATGGCGAGGGGATAAAGGGCGTTATCTAGTCCCTAAAAAGAAAAACCCCCTGATGGGGGCAGAACCAATCTTTTTTCAATCGTGCAAACATTATACCATATTTCCTTGCCATCCGTCAAGCTTTTGTATGTGAGGGGTTGTCATAGGGTGTTTTCGGTGTGACCTATCCCCCTGGCCCCCTTCCCTTCGGATTAAGGGAAGGGGGAATTAATTTAAGAGGGGGCTGCGCCCCCTCTCCGCAAGCTACTCCCGTGAAAAATGTTGCGGAGTATTAAAGGTTAACCCTTGGTGAATACCATGCTTGTTTGCATGTAACTCTTGACATTGAGGTGCTACCCTATATATGATATGATTCTAAGTGGAGGTTGTGTTATCGGGAGGTAGTTATAGTGTCTGCTATTGGATATATAGTCTTAACGTTAAAATTTCAAAAAGAAAACAGGCGTTGGAC
>CAYWZO010000044.1:0-14572 GCA_964462865.1 uncultured Dehalococcoidaceae bacterium
GCCGCGATGTTCTCCGCCGAGGGGTTTATTTTATCGAAGGGTGTCACGTCGTTCAGGCAGGTGTGGTCGTACCGCGCCAGTATCTCGTTGAGGTATCTTTTCAAATCGGTAAAGTCATACGCCAGGCCGATGTCGTTTAGCTTCGCGGCGCTTAGTTTCACCTTTATCGTGTAGCGGTGCCCGTGGACGTTCTCGCACTTCCCCTGGTAGCCCCGCAGGTAATGCGCCGCGTCAATATGCTGCTCGACGGTTATCTCGTACATCCTTTTTCCCTCCGTCATTGCGAGGGCGCCGCCCGTGGCAATCCCCATCGTAGACTTGATTCAGGCTAGGGATTCTCACGGTCGCTGCGCTCCCTCAGAATGACATGATAAAATATTGTTACCCCTCGAATTTCAAAACCCCCTGCACCTCTTTAATCGCCTTGTTCATCTCCTTGATGGTCTTCTTCGTTACCGGGTGGACGACGTCTGGGGCGATTTCCGCCAGCGGCACCAGCACGAACTGCCGCTCCGTCATCTTGGGGTGGGGTATCTCCAGGTCTTTGGCCTTCATCACCCTATCGCCGTAAAGGAGGATATCCACGTCGATGGTGCGCGGCTCGCCGGACCGGCTGTGCCGCCCAATCTTGAGCTCGATGCCCTTGGCCAGCGCCAGCAGCCCCTCCGGCGTCAGCCGCGTAAAAACCTCGCAGGCCAGGTTCAGGAAGCGCGGCTGGTTGGGGTTCCCCACCGGCTCGGTGTCGTAAATCGATGAAATCTTGCCGATTTGCATCCGCTGCGCCAGCAGCTTTAAAGCCGTGTCCAGGTTCTCCTGTCGGTTGCCCAGGTTCGAGCCGAGACCGAGATACGCCGTCACCATTTTAGTCATCGATTGCCCCCCTTCTGATAATCGCATCGCTCATCCGGCAGACCAGCGCCGTCGGCTTCACGTCGTGGACGCGTACCATTTCGGCCCCGTTGGCGATGCCGATGGCCGTTACCGCCAGGTTGCCCTCGAGCCTTTTGTCCACGGGTAAGTCAAGCACCAGCCCAATCATCGATTTACGGGACGTGCCCAGCAGGACGGGTTTTTCCAGCCGCTTCAGCTCGGCGAGGCGGTTCACCAGCTCCAGGTTCTGTTCCAGTGTCTTGCCGAAGCCGATGCCGGGGTCGACGATGATGTTCTCCGCCGCCACGCCCGCCTGCTCCGCGGTCTTTATCCCTGCTTCGAGGTCGGCCAGTACCCTCGCCACGATGCCGGCCTTCGGCGGGGCGTCGCGCTCGTTGGCCATTAAAATCAGAGGTACGCCGGCCTCCGCGGCGACCCGCGCGATGGCGGGGTCCCTTTTCAGTCCCCAGATATCGTTAATCATGGCGGCGCCTGCCTCTAAAGCGCGGCTGGCCACGCCGGATTTATAGGTATCGATGCTGATGGGCACGGTCAGTTCGGCGGCCAGGCGCTCGATGGCCGGGATGACCAGCCGCAGCTCGTTATCGATGTCGTCCATCGAAAGCGGCTCGGTGCCGGGACGCGTTGACTCGCCGCCCACGTCGATGATGTCCGCCCCCTCGGCGACCATGCGTTGCGCCTGGGCCAGCGTCGCCCCCACGTCGCTGCCCAGCCCGTCCCCGGAAAAAGAGTCCGGGCTAAGGTTGCAGACGCCCATGATGTAGGTCTTCTCGCCCCAGCGGAAGGTGGTGTTCCCGCAACGCATTGCTGGTAAGGTTGTCTTCATATCTATCAACCCATTCTAGCACTTCTGTGCTAACTTTTGGAAGACCGGGTGAGGCCTTTTTTATTGCCACTCACGGTTCTCCCGCACGTAAAGTGAGATATTTGTTATTTTTCAGGCTTGCGATGATATGCTATCCTAAAACTATGAATGATATCAAACGCATCATCAGCCCGGACACGCAGAGGAAGGACCGCCTGCCGCCCGGTCAGCGCCTGACTGATAAATGGCCCGTCCTGCATTATGGCCGGGTGCCCTCCATCGACTTAAAAAGCTGGACTTTCACGATAGCCGGGCTGGTGGAGGCAGAGCGGACGCTCACCTACGATGAATTTGTAGCCCTGCCGCATATCGAGGTGTTCTCCGATATCCACTGCGTCACCACCTGGTCGCGCTATAATAACCTCTGGGAGGGCATCAGCACCAGCGTTATCAAAGACCTCGTCAGGATTGAGCCGGAGGCGCGGTACGTGATGGTGGCGGGCGCCGGCGGCTTTACCACCAACCTGCCTTTAACTGATTTCTTCCAGCCGGACGCGCTGTTCGCCCTCAAGCATGACGGCCAGCCGATTTCGATCGAACACGGCGGCCCGGTAAGGCTGGTGGTCCCACGGCTATATTTCTGGAAAAGCGCCAAATGGGTGACGGGCATAAGGTTCCTGGGTCATGACGAGCCGGGGTTCTGGGAGAGCAACGGTTACCACATGCACGGCGACCCGTGGCGTGAGGAGCGGTACGGATAGGGATGAATGATAATACGGACCGGAAACAGGTTTTTCAGGGAACAGCCCGGACCGGCATCGGCGGGGCGGTGGCAGAGATGTCAAAACCCGGCAGCCTTGAAGAATTCCGCCGTTTCTTCGGTCTTCCCATCACCCCCGGAACGCTTAATATCAAACTGTCGGAACCTTTCGATTTATCCTTGCTGAAATACGTAAAGTTCGCCGATATCGGCTGGGAGTTCGACCCTGCCACCCAGGGGATACAGTACGAAGGCGAAATAGGCATGCATTACGGGCCGGTAATCGTGGCGGAACAATACCCCGCCTTTCTTATTTTCTTTACCTGGATTACCCGTAAAGACTCGGATGGAGAACTGGTCAGCCCCCATCATCTGCGCAGTACCCTCAACCTCCGTGATGGCGATAGGCTGGAATTCACGCTGGCCGATGATTACTGAACGTTCTCCATCCCGCTTTACAGAAATCGCCGCGAGGGTATAAAATAAGTCGGTCAATCCCACCGGACTCGTTCGTATTCTCCGCAGGTTTGCCCTGGAAGACATGGGTGTTTTTTCAAGGTATGGCTGTTTTGGGGTATACTTTTTATTTAACTGGTAACAGAATAATCGGACTGTAATGAAACAACTGCGTAAAATCGGTAATATCCGGACCTTCGCTTCTTTAAAGAACCCGGTCTATCGCCTGTATTATTTCGGCATGCTGGGCCAGTGGACCTCCATGAACATGCAGATGGTGGCGCGCTCTTATCTCATCTACCATGTCAGCGGTTCGGGTGCCGTCCTCGGCCTGGCCGCGCTGGCCAACGCCATCCCTACCTTGATCCTTTCCCTGCCCGGGGGCGCCCTCGCCGACCGTATCTCGAAAAGGGACATTCTCCTCTATACCCAGCTGGGCACGATGCTGGTCTCGTTGAGCGTGGCTTTGTGTCTGACCTTCGGCTACCTTTCGACGGACAGGGCCGGTTCCTGGTGGATATTAATCGTCGCCGCCGTTTTTCAGGGGATATTTATGGGGATGATGATGCCATCGCGCCAGTCCATTATCGCCGAGATTGTGGACGAAGAGCAGATAATGAATGCCGTTTCCCTCGGCATGATGGGGATGAACGTCTTGCGCATCCTGGGGCCGATGGCGGCTGGTTTCCTCGTCGAGGTCGTCGGTTATGGCGTTGTCTATTTCATCGCCACCGCCATGTACGGCCTGGCCGCGTTCTGCATGTACCTGATGCCCCGGACCGCGCCGCAGTACGGCGGCGGCGGCAATGCCATTACGGACATCATCAACGGAGTGCAATATATCCGGCGTGAAAAAACAATGATGCTGGTCATCGTGGCCACTCTCTTCGTCATGATTTGCAGTATGCCCTTCATGCAGCTCATGCCCATGATTACCGAGGATATTCTACAAGTGGGCGAAAGCGGCATGGGTATCCTCATGGGGGTATCCGGGGTCGGGGCTATCATCGCTTCTCTCACTCTGGCGTCCCTGCCCAACCGTAAGCGCGGCAGCATCATGCTCGCGGCTGGCGTTATCATGGGTCTGGCACTGGTGGTGTTCGCCTTCTCACGTTCCTGGCCGCTGTCTATTTTCGTGGTGGTATTCATCGGCCTGGGACAGACGAGCCACCGTACCTCCGGCAACTCGCTGGTGCAGTACTACGTCGAGCCGGAGTACCGCGGCCGGGTGATGAGTTTCATGATGATGGGGATAGGCTTTTCCAGCCTGGGAACGTTCGTGGCCGGCCTGCTTTCGGAATCCATCGGCGTGCAGTGGTCCATCGGCGGCCTGGCCCTCGTGCTGGTCATCATGTCCGTCGTTCTGACCATCTGTACCACGCGCCTGCGCAGGCTGGAATGACCGTCGGGCTGGCCGGATGTTTGCCCCCCTTTTCCCCTTATGTTATCATTATCTTGTTTTATTCTTTACCGGTGAGGTGACACAGATTTGAACGAGGAAATCGAAAAACTGGCCAGACTGGAGGCCGACCTCAAGGCCGGCGGCGGCGAAAAAAGCGTCCAGAAACAGCACGAGTCCGGCAAGCTGACGGCCCGGGAAAGGCTCGACCTTTTCTTTGATAAAGGCACCTTCCAGGAGACTGACCTGTTCGTCCAGCACCGCTCCAGTAACTTCGGCATGGACAAGGTGACTATACCGGCGGACGGCGTCGTTACCGGTTTCGGCAAGGTCAACGGGCGCACAGTCTGCGCTTATGCCCAGGACTTCACCGCGCGCGGCGGAACTCTCGGCGAGATGCACGCTAAAAAGATCTGCCGTGTCATGGATTTAGCCATGAAAATGAAAGTCCCGATGGTCGGTTTTATCGATAGCGGCGGCGCGCGCATCCAGGAAGGCATCAACGCCCTGGACGGCTACGGCAATATCTTTTACCGTAACTCCTGCGCCTCCGGGGTCATCCCGCAGATTTCGGCCATCATGGGGCCGGCGGCCGGCGGCGCCGTCTATTCCCCGGCCATGACCGACTTCGTTTTCATGGTCAAGAAAACCAGCTATATGTTCATCACCGGCCCGGCGGTGGTCAAGAGCGTCACCAGCGAGGAAATCACCAACGAAGAGCTCGGCGGGGCGCTGACCCACAGCACTAAGAGCGGTGTCACCCAGTTCGCCTGCAACAGCGACGAGGAGGCCATCGTTGAAATTAAAAAGCTACTCGGCTACCTGCCGTCAAGTAACGATGAAAGACCTCCCCTGGCTGAACCTGGCGATGCGCCTTCTGGCGCCGCCGAAACCCTGGACAACGTCCTGCCGGAGAACTCGAATAAGACCTATAATATGAAGGACGTTATTAAAGCCGTCATGGACGGTGGTGAGTTCCTGGAGATATCGCGCCAGTACGCCCAGAACATGATTACCGCCTTCGCCCGGATGAATGGGCAGGCCATCGGTATCATCGCCAACCAGCCGCAGTTCCTGGCCGGCTGCCTGGATATCAACGCCTCGGACAAGGCGACGCGCTTCATCCGGTTCTGCGACGCTTTCAATATCCCGCTGCTTACGATAGCGGACGTGCCCGGCTTTCTGCCCGGCAGCCACCAGGAGTGGGGAGGCATCATCCGGCACGGCGCCAAGCTCCTCTGGTGCTACGCCGAGGCCACCGTGCCCAAGATTACCCTGATTACCCGCAAGGCCTACGGCGGCGCCTACATCGCCATGTGCAGCCAGGGGCTGGGCGCGGACTACACATTGGCCTGGCCCCAGGCGGAAATCGCCGTCATGGGTGCGGAAGCGGCGGCGGATATTATCTTCAGTAAAGACATCCAGGCTGCGGCCGACCCCGCCGCTGCCAGGGAGCAGAAAATCGCCGAATATCGAGGACTTCTTTATAACCCTTACGTAGCGGCGCGGATGGGCTATATCAACGCGGTCGTTCCGCCATCGGAAACCCGCGCCAGAATCATCGCCGCTTTAGAGGCTTTAAAAGATAAAAAAGAGTCCCGCCCGTACAAAAAACATGGCAACATCCCGATGTAGAAGGAGTAAGGGAGAACTTAAAACTCAAAGGTCAAAACTTAAAAGTCAAAAATACACATAATAAAGTAAAAATTGGTAGATTTTACCGATGGTACATTGTATTTATTGTAACAAAGATTTTCCAATCGACCAGATAGAAAAACATCAACTCAACTGTCCCTCTAGGCCAATAGTTACATCGGAGATACACTTTAAATCTTACTATAAATACGATAAACTAAATGCTAATATTCTCTGGCCTATTGATATCAGCAAACAAAAACGGAACAAAAAGAAGAAGAAATATTAATTGTTGATGTAAAACAAAATCTTTTGGAGTAACAAACAACTCTGAATGTCCAAAACACTCGCCGAAAAAATATTGAGTGAAAAGTCCGGCGTTGACGCCAAAGCCGGGGACATTGTCATCGCTAAAGTTGACCTGGCCTTCGTGCAGGACACCACCGGCCCGCTGACCGTCCGGCAGTTTTTGGATAGCGGCATGGCGCTTTCGAATCCAGCGTGTACGCTATTATTTATCGACCACGCCGCACCGAGCCCCAGCGCCAATCTCTCCAACGACCATATCTTTCTGCGGGACTTCGCCAAAAAGACTGGCTGTATCATCTCCGAACCCGGCGAGGGCGTCTGCCACCAGCTCGTCCCGGAGTCTTACGCCCGCCCGGGCGATGTCATTGTCGGGGCGGACTCGCACACGGTCACGGCGGGGGGCCTGGGCGCTTTCGCCACCGGCATGGGTTCCTCGGACGTCGCGGTAGCCATGGGACTCGGTAAAAACTGGTTCCGCGTCCCGGAGACTTTTAAGGTGGAGGTTACCGGTGATTTTCAGAGGGGCGTCTACCCAAAAGACCTGATACTGCATTTAATCGGGCTTATCGGCGCGGATGGCGCCACCTATAAGTCGCTGGAGTTCCACGGCAACGCGATAAAAAACATGAGCATGAGCGGCCGCTTCACCATCGCCAACATGGCGGTTGAGGCCGGTGCCAAGGTGGGGCTGTTCGAGTCTGATGAAAAGACCAGAGAATATCTGGCGGCGCAGGGCCGGGGTCAGGACTACCGTCCTCTCGCCGCCGATAAAGGTGCCGTGTATGAGCAGGTAATTAAAATCAAGGCCGGTGAACTTGAACCGACGGTTGCCATGCCACACACGGTGGACAACACGTCCCTGGTCAGCGCCCTGAAAGGCACGAAGATTCAGCAGGTCGTCATCGGGACCTGCACCAACGGCCGTCTGGAAGACCTGGCTGTGGCCGCCTCGATACTGAAAGGTAAGAAAGCCGCCGGGACCGTGAGATTGATTATCGCCCCGGCGTCCCGGCGCGTGCTGCTGGACGCTATCGCCGCGGGCTATGTCACCGACCTGGTCGCTGCGGGCGCGATGGTTCTGCCGCCCGGCTGCGGGCCGTGCCTGGGACTGCACCAGGGAGCGCTGGGCGACGGCGAGGCCTGCCTTTCCACCGCCAACCGTAACTTCGAGGGGCGCATGGGCAACCCCAAGAGCTTTATCTACCTGGGTTCCCCGGCTACCGCGGCGGCCTCGGCGCTTAAGGGTGAAATTACCGACCCGCGGGAGGTGATGTAAATGCTTACCGGCAGGGCGCACAAGTTCGGCGATAGCATTTCCACCGACCACATCATACCGGGGCGGTATGCCCACCTGCGCTCTAACCTGCCCGAGCTGGCCAAGCACGTCCTGGAGGACGCCGACGTCAACTTCGTGAAGAAAGTGAAGCCCGGTGATTTCGTGGTCGGCGGCAGCAATTTCGGCCTCGGCTCCAGCCGCGAGCACGCCCCGCTGGTAATCAAGATGGCCGGCGTTAGCGCCATCTTGGCTAAAAGCGTGGCCCGGATATTTTTCCGTAACGCCATTAATCTGGGACTGCCCGTGCTGATTTGCGACACGGATAAAATCAACGACGGCGACGAGCTGGAGGTAGACCTGGCGGGGGGAACGGTACGGGACAAAACGAACGGCAGCATGATGACCTTCGGGAAAATACCGGATGTCATGCTGAAAATTTTGGACGAAGGCGGCCTGATACCCTATATCAAAAAGCACGGGGATATTGAAATATTATGACTGCAGGGGAAAATTAGATGCCTTATAACATCACCCTCATCCCGGGCGACGGCGTCGGCCCGGAAATAACCGAAGCCACCCGCCGCGTTCTGGAAGGCACCGGCGTTAAATTCAACTGGGAACTGGCTTATGCCGGCGCCGAGGTCATGGCTAAACTGGGCACGCCCCTGCCGGACTCCGTCATCGCCTCGATTAAAAAAAATAAGGTCGCTCTCAAAGGCCCGGTAACCACGCCCGTCGGCACGGGCTTCCGCAGCGTTAACGTCGCCCTGCGTAAAGCGCTCGACCTGTACGCCTGCGTCCGCCCCTGCAAGACCTATCCCGGCGTACCCTCCCCGTTTCATAACGTGGACATCGTTATCATCCGCGAAAACACGGAAGACCTGTACGCCGGCGTCGAGTTCGAGAAAGGCACGGCCGAAGCCAGAGAACTGGTCAATTTCATCAACGGAAAAATGGGCAATGTTATCAGGAGCGGTTCCGGCTTGAGCATCAAGATGATTACCGAAGCAGGCTCGCGGCGTATCATTAAGTACGCCTTCGAATACGTCCGGAAAAACGGCCGCAGGAAGGTCACCGCCACACATAAGGCCAACATCATGAAGTTCTCGGACGGGCTGTTTCTTTCCGTAGCACGGGAGGTAGCGAAAGAATACCCGGACATCGGCTTCCAGGACGCCCTCATCGACAACCTCTGCATGCAGCTGGTGAGACGCCCGCAGGAGTACGATGTCATCGTCGCCCCCAACCTGTATGGTGACATCATCTCCGACCTCGGCGCGGGACTGGTCGGCGGTCTGGGTCTCGCCCCCGGTGCCAATATCGGGGAAGGCATTGCCCTCTTCGAGCCGACGCACGGCAGCGCCCCGAAGTACGCCGGGCAGAACAAGGTCAACCCCATGGCCATGATGCTCTCCGGCGTGATGCTGCTGCGGCACATCGGCGAGGTCAAAGCCGCCGACCGGCTGGAGCAGGCCATCGCCGCCGTCATCGTCGAGGGGAAAAAGGTGACCTATGACATGAAGCCTGCCCGTGATGACCCGTCCGCCGTCGGTACCGCGCAGGTGGCCGATGCCGTCATTGAAGAGTTGGCTAAAATACATTGATGTTACGCAGCGTATATGCTACAATTTTCCCGATAATTTTATTTTATAAGGAGTGTTTTCATGGACAAAAAAGAAATCCTTGATTTCATCACCGCCAATCCCACTCACTTTCTGGCTACTGCCGAAGACAATAAACCGCACGTCCGCCCCTTCGGGACCTACCGGGCAGACGACAACGGCATAATATACTTTACGCAAAGCGTTAAAGATGTTTACAAACAGCTGGTCAAGAACCCTGAAATCGAGACCTGCTACTATGCCAAGGACATCACACTCCGGGTCCGGGGCCGGTTGCAACCCGTGGAAGATATGGCGCTTAAAAAGGAAGTCGTGGAAAATCGCCCCTTCTTAAAGCCGCAGGTGGAGAAGAACGGTTGGGACTATCTCAAGTTATTTATACTCAAGAATGCCAAGGCCACCTTCCACGACAGGAAAACCCCTTTAATACCCGGCGCCCCCAAGACCTGGATTGATTTATAAATCCTCTCGTTTGTCATTGCGAGCCATCCCCGATGAAATCGGGGAGGCGTGGCAATCCCATGGTTCGACAGGCTCACCATGAACGGCTTTCATATTCCCGCTCACCCTGAGCTTGCCGAAGGGCTCCTCGCAATGACGGGGGATAAAATAGGGAAAGGGGGTGAATTCGATGAGCCCCTCCAAAAGTCAGGCAGACTGCATTTTCTGTAAGATAATCAGCGGCGAGATACCATCGCAAATTGTCTATCAGGACGAGGATATCGTCGTCTTCCCGGACATCAATCCCGCCACCCCGGTTCACCTGCTCATCATCACGCGCAAGCACATCCCCTCGCTGGCCCATATGGCCGAGGCCGATACTCCGCTGGTGGGTAAAATGGTGAAAGTAGCCAATAAACTCGCCCGCGAGCAGGGTCTTTCCGAAAAAGGCTACCGCCTCACCATCAACAGCGGCGCGGAGGCCGGGCAGGTGGTGCCCCACCTCCACATGCACTTCATGGGGGGCCGGGACCTGCGCTGGGTGCACTAACACAGGCTGTCATTCCAGCGAAAGCTGGAATCCAGAGATGGGGATAAGGCGGGGGATAGATTCTGGCCTTCGCCAGAATGACAATATTCTAACAGGAAGCCTAACCTTACTTCTTGTTGTGACGCTCCAGGTACATCAGCAGCCCGGCGATGCTCTTGGCGTCCTCGATTTTACCGGCGGCGATTAAGTCGGGAATCTGCGCCACCGGCACCCGCACTACTTTAATACCGGCGGTGTCCTCGGCGGAGAGCGGGTCGGGCCGGAAGTCCGTCGCCAGGTAAAGGTGCATGTATTCGCTGCTGAAGCCCGGTGACAGGTAAAAACCGGTCAATCGCTCAACTTTGCCTGGACGCAGGCCGGTCTCCTCGCGCATTTCCCTGATTACCGCCGCCTCGGGGCTTTCACCGGGGTCGATGCCTCCGGCCGGGGTCTCCAGCAGCTCCCGGCCCGCCGCCAGGCGGTATTGCTTCACCAGGAGGATATTATCGTCCGCGTCGACGGGTATGACACCGATGCAGTCCTCGTGTTCCACGATTTCGCGTACGCTCTCGCGCCCGTCCGTTGTCCTGACAGTATCGACGCGCAGGTTCAAGATACGGCCTTCGTAGATTCGCCGGCTGGAAAGGACTTCCTCTTCACTCATGTCAGGGCTTCTCCCCGGCATGGTAAATCAGGGCGATTTCATCGCAGTTGGGGAACTTGGGACAGCGGAAACAGTCTGTCCAGACCTTGCGCGGCAGCTCCATTTTATCGATTTCCTTAAAATGGTGCTTTTTAAAGAACTCCGGCTGGTAGGTGAAGCAAAATACGGTCTCAATGCCCAGTTCCTCCGCTTCCTGGAGACAGGCAGCTACCAGGGACGCCCCTATGCCCCGGAGATGTTTCCCCTCGGTGACGGCGACCGACCTTATCTCGGCCAGGTCCGACCAGCTGACGTGAAGGGCGCCACAGGCGATGACCTCATCACCTTCCCTGATGACAAAAAAGTCACGAATGCTTTCATAAATCTCGCTCAACGGTCGGGGCAGCATCTGCCCTTTATCGGCAAAGCCGTTAATCAGCCGGTGTATGCGGGGGACATCCGGAATTTTAGCTTTCTCTACCTTGTACACCCTATTTTCCTTTCAATTTTTCTTCTAGCGAACTGAAAAATGATTCGCGGGGATGGATTCTTAAAAACCTGGTCTTATGAGGACTCCGCTTAACCGTAACGATAGTACGGCTGGCCAGGGGCAGGTTGAGGTGGCCGTCCACGCTCAAGGTGGCGGCGAGGTATGTGTCCAGCCGTAGCGTCACCACGGAAGCCTGCGGCAGCACCAGCGGCGCGGCCAGGCTCAAATGAGGCGCGACCGGCACCAGCAGGAAGTCCTTCGATTGGGGATAGATGACAGGGCCGCCTGCCGCCAGCGTGTAACCAGTGCTGCCGGTGGCCGTGGCCACCACCACGCCGTCAGCGCGGTAGGTCGCGAGAGGCTGCCCGTCAAGGCTAACGTCTAACCTGATTAAACGGGCGATTTCTCCCCTGGCCATCACGATATCATTTAAAGCATGAAAAACTTGCGGTGGGCCTGCTGTGGTAACCAGCTTGGCCTGGAGCATGGCCCGCTCGTCAATCCAGCCTTTGCCTGCCAGAATGTCCGGCAGTCTGGACTGTGCCTCGTCGGCCGATAGTTCCGTCAAGAAGCCGAGCTTGCCCAGGTTAATGCTTACAATCGGCATCGTTCCGGGGATGACCGCCTGTACCGCCCGCAGAATGGTGCCGTCACCGCCTACGGTAATCAGCAGGTCGGTACCTTCCGTCAGTTTTCGGGCTTTCCCGGTATCCCAGGCGGAACATACCCAGCCAGATATACCCTGGCCCTGTAAAAAACTCTCTATCTCTCTGGCTTTATTACGTGTCGCCGGGACTTTAGGATGATAGAGGATACCTACCTTTTTCACGCCTGTTACCTTTTAATACCCTGCCTTTCTTGTAAAAGGGTGAATATGAAAAGTGTAACAATTCTGTAGTTCAAGGTCAAGTTAAGCCTCTCTGTTTCTCCTCTGTTCCGCGGTGTGATATAATTCCCCCGGTAGTGAGAGGACTATGGCCAGCACCAGGCATAAAGCCAGGACTATTGCTTTTCAGGCATTGTACGAAGTAGATTCCGCGGCCCGCCCGGCGGGTACAGTCGTTGAGCGCCTTATCGGTGGGACGAGACTTTCGGAAGAAAATACCACCTTCACCCGCGAGCTGGTTGAAGGCACCGTCAGGCACCAGGAAGAAATCGATCGCAGGATACACCAGTTCGCCCCGGCCTGGCCGGTGGACCAGATAGCCATGGTAGACCGCAACATCCTTAGACTTGCAATCTTCGAAATTTTATTTGATAATAAAGTACCGGTTAAAGTAGCCGTTAGCGAGGCGGTGGAGCTGGCGAAGGCTTTCGGGAGTGAAAGTTCAGCTAAGTTCGTCAATGGGGTGTTGGGTTCGGTAAGTGCACTGGCCAGCCGCTAGAAAGCTATCAAAAAAGGGGGAAAACGTGGCAACTGTCTTTGAAAAGATAAAAGTAATCGTTGTGGAACAGCTCGGCGCCGAGGAAAAGGACGTCGTGCCCACAGCGAGCTTTGTTGAGGATTTAGGCGCTGATTCTCTGGACCTGGTAGAGTTGATTATGTCCCTGGAAGAAGCGTTCAGTTCTCCCGACCGAAAGCTCGAAATTCCTGATGAGGCCGCCGAAAAAATTGTCACCATCCAGGATGCTATCGACTATCTTAAAGACCAGGGCGTCGAAGGCTGAACCCTGCCGCTGTGGCGCCCTTCTAAAATTCTTTAAATTCCTTTGGCCCAGCCGACGGCATTTTGGAATACTTGCAGGCCGTAATCTGACTTTCGCGGGGTCTCCCGCATCCACCGGGGATGTTGCGTGGGGCGGATGAAGTCTTCAGGGTGGGGCATCAAACCGAAGACGCGGCCGGTGGCATCACAGATTCCGGCGATATCATTGATGGAACCGTTGGGATTATGAGGGTAGCCCGCGCCGGTGTTTCCCTTCTCATCAACGTATTGAACGACGATATTTAACTTATTTGCCACATCCGCTTCCGCCACCAGCTTCCCTTCGCCGTGAGCTACCGGCACGTACATACGCTTTATTCCCTTGGTGAATACGCAGGGGCTTTTTTCATTCACCTTTAAATAGACCCAGCGGCATTCGAACCTGCCCGAATCGTTATTGGTCAGCGTCACCGGCTGGGAGCTTTTACCGTTGATGCCGGGGAGAATGCCCGTTTTCACCAGCACCTGGAAGCCGTTACAGATACCGAGGACCAGCCGTCCATCGGCGACGAATTTGTTAATGTCCTCCCCCAGCCGCAGCCGGATTTCATTGGCCATGATTCTGCCGGCGGAGATGTCATCGCCATAGGTGAAGCCCCCGGGGATGACGGCGACGTGATATTCAGCCAGCTTCTTCTCTCGACGGAACAGCTCGGTCACCAGTGCGTCGTCCACCTCGGCGGCGCACTGCTCGAAGGCTATCCGGGTATCCACATCGCGGTTGGTCCCGGGGGCACGGAGCATAAGTACTTTAACTTTATTCATATTACAACCTACCATCTTAAAGGTCTCTGCCAGGCCTCTTTCAGTTCAGCGATATCAGCTTGAAGCACTATCTTGCCATTGCACCCATACACCTTAAATATCCTGTCGTCGGTAACCTGTCCTATTTGCGCGAAATCGGTGCCGGCCAGCGCCTTCTCAAACTTGGATTTATCTTCCGGGGCTACCTCGGCCAGGAAGCGGGTGTTGGACTCGGCAAAGAGAATATAGTCATCACGGTCTATCATCTCGCCCAGCGGGACGTCTTTCAGGTTGATGGTCATGCCCAGCCCCCCGGCGAAGGCCATCTCCGCCGCCGCCACCCCGATTCCCCCCTCGCTCAAGTCGTGGCAGGCCTTCACCAACTCCTGCCCGGTAGCTTCAGACAGGGCATCCATGAGCTTCTTTCCCTTTTCCGGATTGACCTTCGGTACGCTGTTGCCGGTAAACCCATGGACGGCGTAGTAGTGCGAACCGCCGAGTTCTTTTAAAGTGCTGCCGATAATATAAATCAGGTTGCCGGCCTGCTTGCAGTCCATCGAGATGGCCTGGCTGACGTTATCTGTGACGGCCATGGCGGAGATAAGGAGCGTGGGCGGTATGCAGATGCTTTCCTGGCCTGTCTCGTACTCGTTATAGAGGCTGTCCTTGCCGGAGATAAATGGCGCGCCGTAGACGACGGCTGTATCGTAGCAGGCCTGCGCCGCCCTGACCAGCGTACCGAGCCGGTCAGGCTTTTCAGGATTGCCCCAGCAGAAATTATCGAGCAGGGCGACCTCTTTAAGGCTGCCGCCGACGGCGATGACCTGCCGCAGGGCTTCATCGATGGCCGAGGCGGCCATCCAGTA
>CAYWZO010000045.1:0-14556 GCA_964462865.1 uncultured Dehalococcoidaceae bacterium
TCATTCTCAAGGGGCTTGGTATCAAATGTCATTCTGAGGAGCGAAGCGACGAAGAATCTCGGGGTAAGGCGGGGCGCCGTACGTATAAACCCCACCACTCCGAGACCCTTCGCGGAGTTTATCCTGAGGGTAACCGAAGGGCTCAGGGTGACATTAAGCGGCACTTTTGATACAGGACCCACCAGGGGAGAGGAGAAGGAATAAAAGGTATAAAAACCGGGGAATATGAAAATCACGGCTTACAAACCGGAACACGAAAGCGAAGTTATCGCCCTGTGGCAGCGATGTAATTTAACGCGCCCGCAGAACAACCCGAAAAAGGACATCGAGCGTAAATTAAAGGTCAACCCGGAGCTGTTCCTGGTAGGGCTGAACGACGGCAAGGTGGTGGCCACGGTCATGGGAGGGTATGACGGCCACCGGGGCTCGGTCTATTATTTAGGCGTTGACCCTGCCCACCAGCGTAAGGGGCTGGGGCTTAAAATGATGGAAGCCATCGAGGAAAGACTGCTGGCTAAAGGCTGCCCCAAGATAAACCTCATGATAAGGAACGATAACCAGAAAGCTGAAGACTTTTACATGAGTATTGAATATAAACGAGACGAATGTTTTGAGATGGGAAAACGACTGATACCTGATTAATACACTGCTGCTAGAAAGGTCATCATGCCAAACACACCGGAAACAGGACAGGAAATGCCCAAGGCCTACGAGCCGGGCGCGGTCGAGGAAAAGTGGTACCGGTACTGGATGGACAAGGGCTACTTTACGCCGGAAATCGATAAAGATAAAAAGCCCTTCGTCATCACCATGCCGCCGCCCAATGTCACCGGCGGGTTGCACCTCGGCCACGCCATGGAAATGGCCCTGCAGGACGCCATGACCCGCTGGCACCGCATGAAGGGCGAGCCGGCGCTCTGGCTGCCGGGCATCGACCACGCCGCCATCGCCGCCCAGGTGGTCGTGGAGAGGCAACTGGCCAAAGAAGGCCTCGACCGGCAACAGATGGGCCGCGAGAAGTTCCTGGAGAGAATGTGGGAGTGGGTGGCGGAATGCCGCCAGACCATCACGCAGCAATTCAAGAAACTGGGGGTCTCCTGCGACTGGACCCGCCTGCGCTTCACCATGGACGAGGTCTCCACCCGCGCGGTGCGCACCACCTTCAAACGCCTGTACGAGAAAGGGCTGATTTACCGCGGCGAACGCATCATCAACTGGTGCCCCCGCTGCGGCACCGCCCTGTCCGACCTGGAGGTGGAGCACCAGGACCTGGCCGGGCATTTATGGTACGTCAGGTACCCCATCGTCGGGGAAGAGGGCAATTTCATCACCGTGGCCACCACGCGACCGGAAACGATACTGGGCGATACGGCGGTGGCCGTCAATCCCGGGGACGAACGATTTAAGGGGATGGTCGGCAAGAAAGCGCGGCTCCCCGGCGTCAACCGCGAGATACCCATCATCGCCGACGAGGCCGTCAGCATCGAGTTCGGCACCGGCGCGGTAAAAATCACCCCCGCCCACGACCCCGTGGACTTCGAGGTGGCGCAGCGGCAGAAGCTGCCGCTCATCAACATCATGAACCCGGACGTCACCATGAACGAGAACGCCGGGCCGTACCGTGGCCTCGACCGCTACGCCTGCCGCGAGGCCATCGTCGCCGACCTCGAAAAAGCCGGCCTGCTGGTCAGGATAGAAGACTATTCCCATGCCGTGGGGCACTGCCAGCGCTGCCATACCGTCGTCGAGCCAACCGCCAGCCAGCAGTGGTTCGTGAAGATGGCGCCCCTGGCCGGGCCGGCCATCGACGCCGTTAAAAGCGGGCGTATCAAAATCATTCCGGAACGTTTTACCAAGGTCTATCTCAACTGGATGGAGAACATCCGCGACTGGTGCATCAGCCGCCAGCTCTGGTGGGGGCACCGCATACCCATCTGGTACTGCCGCGACTGCGACGGGCTGACCGTGGCCCTGGACACGCCGGAGGCCTGCGCCAGGTGCGGCTCGAAGAACATCGAGCAGGACCCGGACACGCTGGACACCTGGTTCAGTTCCGCACTCTGGCCCCACTCCACTTTGGGCTGGCCGGAAGATACCGCGGACATGCGCTATTTTTACCCCACCTCGGTGATGAACCCCGGCTACGAAATCCTGTTTTTCTGGGTGGCCCGGATGATTATGCTGGGCATCGAGAACACCGGTGAAATCCCGTTTTATACCGTCTTTCTTCACGGACTGATACGCGATGAACAGTTCGTCAAGATGAGCAAGACCAAGGGCAACGTGGTCGACCCGCTGGACCTCATGGCGCAGTACGGCACGGACGCCATGCGCTTCGCCCTGACGACCGGCACCTCGCCCGGCAACGACTCACGGGTATCACACGACAAGATGGAGGCCGGACGCAACTTCGCCAACAAGCTGTGGAACGCCACGCGGTTCGTCATCAGAAGTATCGCTTCCGGTACCGTCAGCGATAGACTTGAAAGAAACAGTCTCTTACCCGAAGACCGCTGGATTCGCTCGCGGCTGGAACGGACGTTGGCCGGTGTTACGGGGCTCCTGGAAGACTTCCAGTTCGGCGAGGCGCAGCGGCAGATATACGAGTTTCTCTGGGGCGAGTACTGCGACTGGTACATCGAGCTAGCCAAGATAAGGCTGCAGGCCGGGGATAATTCTCCTCTGCCGGTGCTGGTGCAGGTGCTGGAGAAAGCCCTGCGCCTCCTGCACCCGTTCATGCCCTTCCTGACCGAGGAACTCTGGCAGAATTTGAAACAGCGGGCGCCCTGGATGGCGGGCGACTCCATCATGGTGGCCGCTTATCCGCAGGCCGATGAGACGGCCATCGACCCGGCGGCCGAAGCTGAAATCGAGGCCCTCATCGAAATCGTCCGGGCAGTGCGGAACGTGCGGGCGGACTTCAAGGTCGAGAGCGGCCGCTGGATAGAGGCGAAGATACATACCGGGGCATCACGGCAGGCCGCTATCTCCCGCTACGCCGGGGCCGTGAAAGCACTGGCGCGCGCCAATCCCGTCACTTTCCACACCGGCGAGCCGGGGGAAAGGGTGGGGGACAATACGCTGGTGCTGCCGCTGGCCGCGGCCACGGTCGTTATACCCATGGCCAGCATGGTGGACCTGGAGGCGGAGAGGCAAAAGACGGAGAAAGAACTCGAGCAGACCCGGGGCGAGGTCAGCCGCCTGGAAGTACGTCTCAAGGACGGGGCCTTCCTGACGAAAGCGCCGCCGGCCGTGGTTGAAAAGGAGAGGCAAAAACTCTATACTTTGAAAGACAAACTGGAGAAACTGCAGCAGCAGAGTTCCAGGTTATAGGAGGTGATGCGATGTTCGAAAAAGTGATTGTCCCCCTGGACGGTTCCAAAGTGGGCGAAGCCGCTTTACCGGTTATCCGCCTGATGGCCGAAAACCGGCCCGCCGCGAGAAAGGTCCGGGTTACACTTGTGGGCGTGATAACGCTACTGCGGCACTGGGTGGTGGTAGGGGAGGCGAGCGCCCCGGTCTCCTACACTGAAGAGGAGCTGAATATCATTAAAAACAGGGTCACCGACTATTTGAACAAAACCGGTGAGGAGCTTAGAGGCAAAAACATCGATGTCAATATCGTGGTTGCATCCGGCAATGCCGCCGAGGAGATTTTGAAGATTACTGACCAGACCGGTGCGGATTTAATCGCCATGTCCACGCACGGACGGTCCGGCTGGCGCCGCCTGGCCTTCGGGAGCATAACCGATAAGGTACTGCGCGGCTCCCACATACCGGTGCTCATGGTGCGCGCGCCCGAGGGCACGACCAACGAATAAAGAATTAAAAAATGCGCGTCATCGCTATTCCTGATTTATCGGCGCCGCGGCCGAGGCAATTTCTGTCACCTTCTTAAGTATAACCGGGGATTGCTTCGTTTGCGGCTCGCCATAACGATAGAAGCGGATCTAAATTTCACCATTGGCGCCCAGGTCGGTGGCCAGCACCCTGGAGACGCCCTTTTGCCGCCAGTGCCGTTTCAGGTAGGCCAGCGCTTTCTTGGTATCGGAGGCGATTTTAGCTTTTTCACAGCGCTTCAGGCGGTATTTGAAAAGCCAGTAAGTGAACTCGTTAAGCTCGGTCAGGCTGGCGGACTTCAGGCGGGGGTAGCCTCTTTCCTGCCGGAAACGCTGCAAGAGCGCCTCCCGGCCCGCGGCGTAGACCCTCTGATATGACTCATCGGCGGAGTCGTCTTGACTGCGGAAGCCGCGCACCCTCTTTTCCTTATCGATTTCCTCCTGCACCGCCAGGACCAGGGCCTCTTCCACGGTGACGCCGTAGAAGTAGTTGAGGAACTGGCCGTACTTTCTTTCGCCGATGAGCTGCTTCACCTCCGCGGCCCCCAGGCTTAGCGGCGGTATGCCCCGGAAGAGGAGGCCGTTCTTTTCGTCTTCCGGCAGGAGGCCGTCCACCGTGGCGCAGAGCCTCTCGGCCAGCAGCAGCCAGTCGAAGGCCTCGCCGTCGATGAGGTAACGATAACAGCGTTCGTTACAGTCCTCGACGGCGCTGCTCCAGATACCGATGGCGCCGAGCAGGGCGAGGTACCAGTGCTGGCCGGAGGCGAGGGCCTGCCGGAAATGGCGGATGGCCTCGGCGTCTCCGGCCGCGGCGGCCTCCGGGGAAACGAGCTTGTCTTTGAGATGCGTCATTTTACTCCGGTTTCGGGTGCGGCGGAACGTTCCGGGAACTCCGCTTTGAGTCTTTCATAAAAGGCGAGCCGGCCGGTGGTGACCAGCTCGGTAATCTTTTTAGTGATGGCCTCGCCGGCGCCAGGGATTTCCTTCAACCTGTCCCCGGCCACCAGTCTGTCCAGCGGTTCGTTGAGCTCTAAAATAGAGCGCGCCACTTTTTCATAAGCACGTATCTTGAAGATATTGTCCTTCTTGAGCTTGAGCATCCCGGCGATATCGTTAAATATGGCGGCGATTTCTGAATTGGTAAGCAACTGTAGCTATCACCTCACCACCAGGCAATGCCTCCCAGCCTGGCCCTGATAAAGTTAAACAGGAGGGGGTTCTTTTCGCCGTGTTCCACCAGCAGGGCGTAGTCCAGACTGGCGCGGGCCTCCTGGCGTAAATTACCATTCTCCCGGGCAGCCTTCATCCTGTTCAGGGCCTCGCGTTTGGCCCGGAGGATAACCCGGCGTTTCTTTTCGTCTTTGGTCAGCGGTGCAGCAGGGTCTTCGGGCAGCTGTTTTATCTGCTCCGCCAGCGCCTGTAACGTTTCATCCAGTTCTTCGTCGGTCATGATAATTTTACCTGCCGCAGCAGTGCTTGTACTTTTTGCCGGAGCCGCAGGGGCAGGGGTCGTTGCGGCCGACCTTTTTACCGCTGGCGACAGCCGCCGCCCTGGGTCTGGCATTGCCCTGGGAGCCCACGCCCGCCCTGGCCATCGGCGATTCGGGCATCTTGTTTTCCCGTTTTTCAATCCTGACGTGGAAGATGGTGTGCGCCACGTCGTGCCGGATGGTATCCAGCAGGGTCTGGAACTGCTGGTAGCCGGTGCTCTTGTAAGCGTCCACGGAGCGTACCTGGCGCAGGGTCTGCCAGCCCGCCTGGAGGCGCATCTGCTCCATGGCCGTCAGGTGCTCCACCCAGAGCCGGTCGATTATCTGGAGCATCACCAGCCGCTCCAGGATTCTCATGGTCTCCTCGCCGGTCTCTTTGACCTTATCATCATAAAGCTTCTCCGCCAGCTCGATGAGCTTCGCCTCGGCCTCTTTCTGATTGAGTCCGGCCAGGACGTCTTTATCGAACCGGGGCGGGACGGGGAGGATGGTATTGGCCTCGGCGACGAGGCCCTTGACGTCCATGCCCGATTCGTAACTGCCGGTGACGTGCGCGGCGACCACGCCGCCGAGCTCCTGGCGGACCATGTCCAGGATGTTCGACCGGAGGTCGGCGCCGCCGAGAATCTTGCGCCTTTCTTCGTAAATAAGCTCGCGGTGCTTGTTGACGACGTCGTCGTACTCGACGAGGTGCTTGCGGATATCGAAGTGGTAGCCCTCGACGCGCTTCTGGACATCGGTGATGGCGTTGGTAATCATCTTGTTCTCGATGGGCGTGTCCTCGTCCATGCCCACCCAGCCCATGACGGTCTTGATGCGGTCGCCGCCGAACCGCCGCATGATATCGTCTTCGAGGGATATGTAGAACGTCGAGTGGCCCGGGTCGCCCTGGCGGCCAGCACGGCCGCGGAGCTGGTTATCAATGCGGCGCGCTTCGTGGCGCTCGGTGCCGATGATGTGCAGCCCGCCGAGCCGGATAATCATATCGTGCTTTTGCTGCCATTCCTCCGGACTCCCGCCGTCCCGGGCGCCTCCCAGGATGATGTCCACGCCGCGCCCGGCCATGTTGGTGGCCACGGTGACCGCCCCCGGCTCGCCGGCGCGGGCGATGATTTCGCCTTCCCTGGTGTGCTCCTTGGCATTGAGGACTTTACAGGTGATGCCCTGCCGCTTGAGCAGGTCGCTCAAGTGCTCGGACTTCTCGATGGAAACGGTGCCTATGAGCACCGGGGTATCCTGCTCGTGCAGTTGGGTTATCTCGCGCGCCACGGCCCGGAACTTGGCCTCCTCGGTCTTATAGATAAGGTCGGGCGTATCAATGCGTATCATGGGCCGGTTGGTGGGAATCTCGGTCACTTCCAGCTTGTATATCTTATAGAACTCCTCGGCCTCGGTGGCGGCGGTGCCGGTCATGCCCGCCAGCTTCTCGTACATGCGGAAGTAGTTCTGGATGGTGATGGTGGCATAGGTCAGGGACTCCTGCTGGACGCGGACATGCTCCTTGGCCTCGATGGCCTGGTGCAGCCCCTCGGAGTAGCGGCGGCCGTACATCTTACGGCCGGTGAACTCGTCGACGATGACGACTTCGCCATTCTCGACGACGTACTCGCGGTCGCGCCGGTAGAGGGCGTGGGCGTGCAGCGCCTGGCGGAAGACGCGCTGGATATCATTATGGAGTTTGGCTTCCTGGAAGCTGTAATTCCGGGGGGCTTCCTCGCCGGTCTCGCCGCCGAAGAGGTCTTCCGACCTCATGTGGAAGGCCCGGGCCAGCTTTTCCTGGCCGCGCGCCGTGGGCCGGACGAAATGTTCCTTTTCATAGGCGATACCGTCGTACTCTTCTTCGAAGCCCGCCTCTGCCTCTTCCTTCCTGGCCTGGCCGGGCTCGTAGGGCAGGACATTTATCTTCAGGCGGGCGACGACATCGTTGACGGTCCTGTAAATCTGCCCGGAGTCCTCGGCGGGGCCGCTGATAATCAACGGGGTGCGGGCTTCATCGATGAGGAGGTTATCGATTTCGTCGACGATGGCGTAGAAGAGGGGGCGCTGGGCGCACCGGGAAAGGTCGGTGACCATGTTGTCGCGCAGGTAATCGAAGCCGAAATCGCTGGAGGTGCCGTAGGTGATATCGGCCTGATAGGCTTCCTGGCGGGAGACGGGGCGGAAGTGCCGCCAGCGGTCATTCTCCCTGCCGGAGTCGTAAGCGGGGTCGTAGAGGCGGGCAGGGGTATGCTCGTCCGGGTTCTGCATGGGGTAAATGCTGGCCACGCTTACCCCCAGGGCGTTATAGATGGGTGCCATCCAGTAGGGGTCGCGCCGGGCCAGGTAGTCGTTGACGGTGACCAGGTGCGCTCCCCGGCCGGTCAGCGAGTTCAGATAAAGGGGCAGGGTGGCGACGAGCGTCTTGCCCTCACCGGTCTTCATCTCGGCGATTTTACCCAGGTGCAGGGTGATGCCCCCCATGAGCTGCACATCAAAGTGGCGCTGGCCAATGGTGCGCTTGGCGGCCTCGCGGACGGCGGCGAAGGCCTCGGGGAGCAGGTCATCCAGCGTTTCGCCGTCCTTGAGCCGGGCCTTGAAATCTTCGGTTTTAGCCTTAAGCTCGGCGTCGGAGAGCTTCTCGAATTCCGGCTCAAGCTCATTGATACGGTCCGCCCGGGGCTGGAGGCGTTTCAGCTCTTTCTCGTTGGAATCGACCAGGCCGGAAAGAAATTTAAACATTGTTTTTACTCACAATCAGCTCTCTGGCCTTAGCGGCCGCAGAGTCCAGCACCATGACCTTGACCTCGGCCAGGCCGTTCATGGTGAACATGTGCACCGAGGGCGCGGCGTTGGCCTTGAGGGTGCTGGGGATGCCGAAGCTTTCCAGCAGGCCCCTGATGACCTGCGCCTCCATCTCGGTGCGGGCCTTATATACCTCGACCATTTTTTCGCTCTTACGCAAACATCGCCCCCACGGACTGCCCGGTGTGGATGCGCCGGATGGCCTCGCCGAGCAGCGGCGCTATCGGCAGGATGGTGATTTTATCAATCTTCTTCTGGGGTGGTATGGGTACGGTATCGGTGGCGACCACCTCTTTCACCTCGCTGGCGGCGATGCGCTGAATCGCCGGGCCGGAGAGCACGGCGTGGGTGGCGCAGGCATGGACTTCCTTGGCGCCGCGGTCCATCAGGGCCTTGACCACCCCCACCAGCGAACCGGCGGTATCGATTTCTTCGTCCACGGTCAGGGCCACCCTGTCTTTAACGTCGCCGATGACGTTGAGGGTTTCGGTCCTGTCTTCGTTGCCGAGGCGCCTTTTTTCCATGATAGCCAGCGGCACCCCCAGCCTTTCGGCGACGTCCCGCGCCTGCTTGGTGATGCCAAAGTCGGTGGCGACGACGACCAGGTTATCGGAGATTTTCTTCTGCAGGTAGTCGCTCAAGAGGTAGAAGGCGGTCAGCTCGTCCACGGGAATGCTGAAGAACCCCTGTATCTGCGGCTTATGCAGGTCGACGGTCAGCACGCGGCTGGCCCCGGCGACGGTAAGCAGGTCGGCAATCAAACGGGCGGTGATGGGGACGCGGGGCTGGTCTTTTTTGTCGCTGCGGCCGTAGGCGTAATAGGGTATGACCGCGGTGATTCTCCCGGCCGAGGCCCTTTTCAGGGCGTCAATCATAATCAGCAGTTCCATCAGGTTGCTGTTCACCGGAGAAGATATGGGCTGCACGACGAACGTATCGCGCTCGCGGACGTTTTCCAGGATACGCACGAAGGTGTTCTCGTTGCTGAACTGCATGACCTCGCATTCCCCCAGGGGGATGCCGAGATAATCGGTTATCGCTCTGGCCAGTTCCGGGTGGGCATTGCCGGAAAACACCTTCATTTCGTCCATGAGTAATCTTCTCCTCTCGAAATAAAATCTACCGCTAAATTATTATAGCACTATTAGTAAATCCGCTTCAGCCCCGGAGGAGCCTGTCCTTGAGTATTTTGAGGTTGAGGACGTCTTCTTTGTTGTATTCGAGGAGCCTGTTCAGGGCGTTCAGGTCGAAGCTTTCGACGTATTTCCACCAGAGCCGGACGGCTTCCCAGCCGTTCATGTCCGGGAGCTTCCGGGGGATGCCCAGACGCCGCTCGACGACCTTGAGGCCGCCGTAGAGGCCGTTACGCCAGCAGTCGTACATGAGGTCGCGGTGGGGGAAGAGCGCCGCCAGGTTGACGCCGAGCGCGGCGTGGATGAAGGGCAGGTCGAAGCGGCTGCCGTTATAGGTGTAAAGTATATCGGCGCCGGCGAGGGCGTCGCGGACGCCGTGGGCGGTGGCGTCCTTCCCGACGAGCTGGATGAAATCGGTGTTACCGCGGCGGCGGAGGTGGATGCCGATGACGGTGATATCACAGCCGGACGGCGTCAGGCCGGTGGTCTCGATGTCCAGATAGGCTTCAGCTGGCGGCATAATCCTACATGGTTATTATATAACTTATCGAGGGTTAAAGCTTGTTTTAAGGGATTAGGGTCATATTTTATCCGTCATTGCGAGGGCAGCGAAGCAATCCACATGATAAACGTAACTCGATGATAGAGATTGCCACGTCGCCTTCGGCTCCTCGCAATGACAGTATTATTATAGAGGGATTACATTTTATGAGTCTATTTATATTAAATCGTCAGGTTATTTTTTCATGGCTTTTAAGGCGGCTTCGATATCTATACCGGTAAAGCTGCCTTTGGCCCATGCTTCAATTATTTTCCCGCCTTTTAATCTGAAAACGAAGAGAGAATCATTGGTGATTTCCCTGTCTGCCTGCGTACCCGGCGTTATCCCCTTAGATATCGCCCGCATCTTATAGGAGAGGGAGAAGACGTTACCGTCTCCGGTGAGGTACTCCCAGTCCTGGTGGAGATTGGTAGCAGTCCGGCGGTTGGCAAGGATGTACTGCTTATGCCCCTCCCACCCGACAGTATCGGGCAGGGGAGGAATGTGATAGACCACCTCGGGGTCTTCCAGTTTCTGCAGGGCGTCACAGTTGCCTGTCTGCCAGGCCTCGTCCTCGGCCTTGATGAATTTTGCCGCGAAGTCTTTAGTGTTCATTCCTCTTCCTCCTTTTTTCGATTGACATAATCATACTCCCGTCTTTCTTTATTGTCAAGCGTTTGCCATCCACTCATTTAAGCGTGTAAAATAGATATAGAAAAGTCATCTCCCCATCATGTCTAACCACCCTTTACAGGAGGCCCCAATTGAACAAAGTAGCGGAGATAACAATTACTTCCGATGCGCCCGGCGCGCGGCTGTTCGTGCTCGGCAACGAGGCCATCGCCCGCGGGGCCCTGGAGGCCGGCGTGCAGGTGGTGGCGTCTTACCCGGGCACGCCTTCGAGCGAAATCACGGACACCCTGGTCACCACGGCCAGGGAGACCGGCCTGTACGCCGAGTGGTCGGTGAACGAGAAGGTCGCCCTGGAAGTGGCCATGGCGGCCTCCATCAGCGGCTTAAGGGCGCTGGCGATTATGAAGCACGTGGGCGTCAACGTGGCCCACGACCCCTTGATGTCCGCCAGCTACATGGGGCTGGGAGGACTGGTGCTCATCACCGCCGACGACCCCGGCCAGTGGAGCTCGCAGAACGAGCAGGACAACCGCTACATCGGCCGGCAGGCCTATATTCCAGTGCTGGAGCCTTACTCCGCCCAGGAAGCCAAGGACATGATGGTCACGGCTTACGACCTTTCCGAAAAGTACGGGCAGATGTTCATGCTGCGCTCGGTGACGCGGATAGGGCACGCCCGCAGCGACGTCGTCCTGGGGGAAATCAATAAAGAAAGGCGGCAGGGGAAGTTCGTCAAGGACCCGCAGAAGCTCGTCTGCCTGCCGGCCAACTTCCGCGTCAACCGCCGGCTGGTGGTGCAGCGGATGGCCAAGATAAAAGAGGCGGTCGAAGACCTGCCCTACAACCAGCTAACGCTGAAAAAGGGCGCCAGGCTGGGCATCGTGACCTGCGGCATCTCTTACGGCTACGCCCTGGAGGCCGTCCGGTGGCTGGGACTGGAAAACAAGGTTTCCATTTTAAAGATAGGCACGCCGTACCCGCTGCCGGTGAAAATGACGGAGCAGTTCCTGAAAGCGGTGCCGGAGATACTGGTGGTGGAGGAGCTCGAGCCTTTCGTCGAGGACGGCGTCAAGGTCATCGCCGAGGAGGCGGGCATCATCAGTAAAATTCACGGCAAGGATACCCTGTCGCTGGTCGGCGAGCTATCCACGCGGCAGGTGGCCGAGGCTTTAAGCAAGCTGACGGGCGTGAAGCCACCGGTAGACTTCGCCCAGATTGACAAGATAAGGGAGGAAACGGCGGCGCTGCTGCCGCTCCGCCCGCCGACGATGTGCGCCGGCTGCCCGCACCGGGCGACTTTCTACGCGATAAACATCGCCTGCCAGCAGTACGAGAAGGAGACCGGCGTCGTCCCGGTGAAAACGGGGGACATCGGCTGCTACGCCCTGGGGGCCAACCCGCCGCTGAACGCGGACGACGTGGCGGTGTGCATGGGGGGCGGCTTCGGCATCGCCAACGGGCTGGCGCACGTGCTGGACGCCCCGGTGGTCGCCCACCTGGGAGATTCCACCTTTTTCCACTCCGGCATCCCGCCGATGCTCAACGCCGTTTACAACAAGGCCAATTTCACCATGGTCGTGCTGGACAACTCGACCACCGGCATGACGGGCTTTCAGCCCCACCCCGGCGCCCCCGCCGATAACGATACCGTCGTTAAGATTGAAGACATCGCCCGGGCAGGCGGTGTGAAACTCGTCGAGGTCCTGGACGCCTTCGACCTGCCGGGGCTCATCAAAGTCCTGAACAGGGCCATCCGGTTCGACGGGCCTTCGCTCATCGTCGCCCGCCGGCTCTGCAACATCCTCGACCAGCGGGATAAAAGGAAGACCGGCGTCAAGACCGTTCCCTACAAGGTCGTCCCGGAGAAGTGCGTGGCCGGCAGCCCGCCTTACTGCCAAGCGACCTGCCCCCTGCACATCGATATCCGGGGCTATGCCGCCCTGATTAAAGAGGGAAAGTTCGACGAGGCGCTGGCCCTGATTAAGAAGACCCTGCCCTTCCCCGCCATCATCGGACGCATCTGCACCCACCCCTGCGAGGGCAAGTGCAAGCGCGCCGAGGTGGAGGAGGCTATCGCCATCAACGCGCTCAAGCGGGCGGCGGCCGACTTCGGCAGATACGCCGATGACTACACCGTCGCCGCGGAGAAGAAAGAGAGGGTGGCCATCGTGGGCGGCGGGCCGGCCGGCATCATGGCGGCCTACGACCTGCGCAAGGCCGGCTATAAAGTGACCATCTTCGAGGCTTTGTCCAGGCTGGGCGGCATGATGGCGGTGGGGATACCGGAGTTCCGCCTGCCGCGGGCCGTCCTCGATAAAGAAACGGAAATTATCAAAAAGCTGGGGGTGAACATCAGGCTCAATACCAGGGTCGGCAAAGACGTTAAATTCGCCGATATCCAGAAGAAATACAACGCCATTTTCATCGCCGCGGGCGCCCACAAAGGCCGCGACATGGGCATCGAGAACGACAAGGCCGGCGGCGTCATCGACGGCACGGAGTTCCTGAAGAAAGTGAACACCGGCGCGAAGGTGCCGGTAACCGAAAAAGTGGTGGTGGTGGGCGCCGGCAACGTGGCCATCGACTGCGCCCGCACCTGCCTGCGGCTGGGCTTTAAAGAGGTGACCATCGCCTACCGGCGCTCGCGGGCGGAGATGCCGGCCATCGCCGAGGAAATCGAGGAAGCCAAACGCGAGGGCGTCAAGTTCTCGCTGCTCTCCGGGCCGAACCGGGTGGTGGTGAAAAACGGCAAGGCCGCCGGGCTGGAGTGCCTTAAGATGAAGCTGGGCGAGCCGGACGAAAGCGGTCGCAAACGTCCCGTGCCGGAGGCCGGCTCGGAGTTCGTCATCGACGCGGAGCTGATTATCGCCGCCGTCGGTGAAGAGCCGGACCTGGCTTTTCTGACGGGTGAAGCGGCCGCCGCCATCGCTAAAGGCTTTCTCAAGGCGGACCCGGTCACCCTGGCGACGCCGGTCAAGGGCGTTTTCGCCGGCGGGGACTGCGTTACCGGCGCGGCGACGGTCATCCAGGCCATGGCGGCGGGACGCAAGGCGGCCAAATCGATAGACAAGTATTTTAAAGGCGAGCCTCTGGACGCCGGCCGGGAAGGCGAGGACGTTTTCGAAAGCAAGCTGCTGGTGGACACGTACGGCACGCCCAAAGAGCTGCGGTCGGTAATGCCGGCGCTGCCGCTGGCCAAAAGGAAGGGCAATTTTGACGAGGTCGAGCTGGGCTTGAGCCGGGAGCAGGCGGTCAGGGAGGCGAAACGCTGCCTCCAGTGCGACTGCCGGATATGCATCAACCTGCTCGGCTGCCCGGCCCTGATTGTGGAGGAAGGCAAGGCGGCGGTCGATGCCACGCAGTGCCCCGGCTGCGGGGTCTGCGCCCAGGTCTGTCCCTTCGAAGCGATAATACCGGGAGAGTGAGGAAATGGCCACGAAGACGAAAGAGCTTAACATAATCATCTGCGGGGTGGGCGGACAGGGCGTCGTCCTGCTGTCCGAGCTTTTAGGCAGCGCGGCGGTGCGGGACGGGGTGGCGTTGAAAGGTTCCGAGGTGCTGGGTATGGCGCAGCGGGGCGGCTCGGTGTTCAGCAACATAAGGCTGGGGGGTGACGCTTTAGCGCCACTGACGCCGGAAGGCAGGTGCGACGTCATCATCGCGGTGGAGCCTTCGGAGGCGCTGCGCAACATACAGTACCTGGCGAAGAACGGCGTGGTCGTCCTTAACGCGCAGAAGGTGCTGCCGTTCACGGTGTTCCTGGGCAAGAGCGGCTACCCGGATATCAAGCAGATAGAGGCCGGGCTGAAAAAGGTGACGAACCGGATAATCACGCTGGACGCGGCGGCGCTGGCGCAGCAGGCGGGGAGCCTGCAGTCCGCCAACGTGGTGATGCTGGGGGCGCTGTACGGGACCGGGCTGGTGCCGATGAGCGTGGAAACCGCCAAGGCGGCGATACTGGGGCGCTTTAAGGCGAAGGTGGGGGAGATAAATATCAAGGCGTTCGATTTGGGTTACGAGGCGGTGCGGCAGGCGCTGAAGAAAGGGAAGTAAAGCAAAATCCCTCTCTAACTCTCCATTTACGAAAGGGAGAGGATGTCATCATTTTAACCGGAGCGTTTATCCCCTTTTCCCCACCG
>CAYWZO010000046.1:0-14306 GCA_964462865.1 uncultured Dehalococcoidaceae bacterium
TGGAAAGCTGGGCGGCCAGGGTCTTGTTGTGGCAGATGACCAGCGTGGGGCGCTGTACACGTTCGATGACGTTGGCCATGGTGAAGGTCTTGCCCGAGCCGGTCACGCCGAGCAGCGTCTGGTGCTGGAAGCCTTTATTGAGGCCGTCCACCAGCTTTTCAACCGCCTGGGGCTGGTCGCCGGTCATCCTGAAGTCGGAAACGATTTTGAAGTCGGGCATAACAGTATTATAGCACAGAAGTTCTAAGGCAGGGAACAGGGCGGCCCGTGTCTATTTTTGGGCGGTATCCGTGGCTTTGGTAATCTGGAAGATGTCTTTATAATCTTCGCCGCCGAGCTTCTGCTCAATCTCTATGAGTTTCTCCAGCGTCCAGTCGGCGCTTTCGGTAGCGGCGATGTTATTACCCATGCTTTTATACCAGTCGGTAATGATGACATACGAAGGCGTATCGAAGTCAGTCCAGCCCAGGGAGACCCTCGGGAAGCTGGCTTTAAGCGTGCCGGTGGCCTGCCTGACGAATGCTTCGGCAATCTTCGCGGCCTGTTCCTGGCTTAGAATCTGGTCGAAGACCTCCATCTGTACGTCCTCGTACCAGACCCCGCCGGTGTACCCGCCGTACTCGTAAAGTCCGAACCCCTTCAGGTGGTAGTCGGCCACATAGTCGATGCCTTTCTGGATAAAGACTTTAATCATTTCCTCCCAGTCCCGGGCGTCTTTCCGGCCGGCCGGCGGGCCGCTTAGGAGAAAGTCATAGCCGGTGTAATCGTAAGGGCAGGGGACGCTCTTGCCCTGGCCGATATCGTACATGATGTCGGTCGCCCAGACCTGGCCGTGGTAAACCTCCCTGATTTGCGGCAGGATTTCCTGCAGCCAGCGTGAGGCGACCTCATAATCGCCGGCGAGCTTGTACGGCTCGAGCACCGGGAGAAAGGCCGCCGCGCCGTATGCTTCGGCAATCCTGGCCCACTTTATTGCCACGTCATCGAACCTCTTGATGAGCTTGTAACCGGGGTGGTAATAAGCTTCGGGGTCGGGCTCTTCCCAGGCATAGCCGAGGCCCATGTCCAGGTTGGGGTGCATGGGATTGGGTATCAGGACGATTCTGAAGCTCTCTCTTTTCAGCGCCTGGAGATAGAAGATGAAAACGTCCTCGCCGAGCGATTTCGGTTCGCCGGTAGCGGGGTCGAGGACAATCTCCGCCTCGACCGCTATAGAATCGACCCCCGCCTCCCGCAGTTTCGCGGCGTTCAGCAGATAGCTGCGTATTTCGTCCAGCCTGGCGCCCCACGCCCCCCGGTAGAAAGCCGGATAGGTGGAGATATCGTGCGTAAAGGGCTTTTTATACTCTTCCCACCAGATGGTAAATTCATCAGCGGGTGCTTCAGTTGACGGCCGTGGGGATACCTCACTGGTTAGCGCCGGTGTCGGTATAAGCTCCGGGGACGCTGTCGGCGTTGGGGTGTTGGTAGTCATTGGCGTAGTGACTGAAGACGGCGCGGTTTGAGGTTCAGGTCCACCGGGCGCTGTCGTGCAGGCGGCCAGTATAAGTACGCTTGCCGCCAGGCTGAAGATTAGATAGCTTTTTCGTGGCAGCATTTCACCGTCAGGCAGCCGCAGTAATTATACAGGCCATTATTAAGCCCATGATAACGCCGGTGACGGCCCCCGACCGGGGGTTGGAAGTGAGCCTTCACGTTGGGGTGGCGCATTTTTGCCGGCGGCGGGCGTTAAAGCGTCCGGTAAACCACCCCAGGCTTCCCCCCGCGCCCGCCCCGATGATGAGACATAACGCTGCCATACTGTCCCTCTATCATCAAGTATATAACTTTTCAGATGGAGAAAAAACCCCGCCGGCGCTGGCGTAAAAAGACAAGAGCCCCGGATTACCGGGGCCCTCTGCTAGCTGCAGGCAGGTCTTACGAGCGGGAGCGCTTGAGCTTGCCGCCGGGGGGTATGATGCCGACGAGCTGCATGAACTCGTGGTGGTTGTGGTGGGTGGAGGCTTCTTTAATCTCGTCGAGGCGGTGCCAGAGCTTGGCGGCCTCGAGGTCGTTGCGGGCGGTGGCCAGCATGCGGTAGACGTTGCGGAAATTCCGGTCGATATAGTGGTTGCCGCCGCGGGCGACGATTTTACGCGCCCGGACGATGGCCCAGTGCGTCTGCAGGGGCTTGATGACGAAAAGGCTGAAGCAGATGACCGCGCCGAGGGACAGCAGAATGAGTATGCAGAGCAGCAAATATTGAGTGGTATACATAGCGCCTCCCGATTTACAGGGCTTTTTTTAATTTTACAAAAAGGGGCGCGGTAACGGTACAAGGATAGTATGTATTTTGGGCTCAAATTATCCCTTATTTTATACCTCACCCCCTACCCCCTCTCCAAACTGGGCAGAAAATACCCCGGAAGTCATTTGTTTGGAGAGGGGGGAATTAATTGAGAGGGGCTGTGCCCCTCTCGCTGACACACTCCGGAACGAAAGTTAAAAATGACATCGTCTCCCTTTGAAAAAGGGAGACGGAGAGGGATTTTCACCTCACCCCTCTGCCCCCTCTCGCTGACGCACTCTCCTGCTGGGGTGAGAAGGGGGAAATGGATGAAAAAAGTAGTTTACTTACTCGAAATACTGAACCATACTCTCAGGCAGCTAACTCCCCTCTCGTCCTGGCAGCTGATGTCGGTATAAGTCCCGACACCCCAGTTACTGCTGCGGTCCCACGTCCTTTCAAATGTTCCAAGATAATCATCAGCTTCACCTGCGAATTTTCCGACTAGTCCGGCGAGGTTGAGATCAAACAATTCTGATATTCCTTTTGTTTGTGCAGAAAGCTGATATTCAAGAGCCGCGCCGAGCGCCTTGTAGACAAGCGGTTCATAACCGCCGCCATCGTCTTCAAAACCGATTATTGTCAATCCGAGATTATTGCCTACTTCGCCGACTGAAAAGATAACGGAATTCACGGAGACAGTCTCGTTTTTAGATAGTTTATAATGTTGCCCTTCGGCCTGTGGAAATCTTAATTTCTGCGTGGGGTTTTTCCCGTCATACATGGCGGCGTAAATGTAAATTTCTCCATCTTGCCCCCGGGTGAAATCTTCTCTGTTGTCATATACGCCGATTTTATCGAGTCTGACAGAAATGGGAGGATTTTTAGGTTTTTCCGTGGTCTTAGACGTTTGGGTTACGGTAACGGTGCTTAGAGGACTGGTGCGCTGACATGAAAAATAGAATATTATTATGCTTATTATGAGTATCACTATGGCACATAATGACAAAAAATAGGGCTTATTGGCCATGGTGATGAACCTCCATGAAATAGTCCATCTACCATTTTACACCCTATTGTCAAAAATATCACACCTCCATCAGCTCAAAGCCGCTGGCGCTGTCAAGGAGGCGCTTGGTACTGGTGCCGGTAATCTCGTAGATAATCGCCTCGCCCACCAGCCAGGCGGTCACGCCCGGGCGCAGGCAGCCGGTCAGCGTCTTCCCGGCACGCCCCAGGGCGGCGTGGATATGCAGGACGGGCTTTCCATCTTTGTCCGGGGCGATGATGCCCAGCCCCACCACCTCGTGGGCGCCGTCCACTGGCAGGAGGAGGGGGTCGGGGGGCATCTTATCCGTAAAGCGCGGGCCGGAGACGACCTGCCCGCCCCCTATCCCCCCGATTAATATCACATGGCCGCACTGGATTTTCTTCTCGGCGGCGAACTTCTCGATGCAGTCGGGCACCACGTCGCCGTCCTCAAGGCGCAGGACAAAGACCCGCCCGATTTTCCCTTCCGATGCTTTCATGGCGCGCTCCTTACCGGCCGCCGAGGTACTGCAAAGCCAGCTTTATCTTTTCTTCCAGCGGCAGGTCACCCTCTGCAGGCAGAGCGCCCACGGCCTTCACCGCCTCGGCGGCGGAATAGCCCAGCGAGGTCAGCGCCGCCAGCACGTCCGTGTTTTCCTGGGCGGCCTTCGTGGCCGGGGCGGCCACCCAGCCGGCGCCGATTTTCTCCTTGAGCTCCAGGATAATGCGGCTGGCCACCTTCCTGCCGACGCCCGGTACCATGTCCAGCATATCGGCGCTGCCGGTAGCGATAGCCGCGGTCACCTGCTCCGGATTTAAAGCCGAGAGTATCGCCAGCGCCAGCTTCGGCCCCAGGCCGGTCACGCCGATGAGCGTCTCGAAGAGCCACAGCTCCTCGGCGGTGGCGAAGCCGAAGAGCGAAATATTGTCCTCGCGGACGTGCATGTGGGTATAGACCTTCACGTCATGGCCGGGGGTCCCCAGCGTACTCAAGGCGCCAGTGGGCAGGTAGACGCGGAAGCCCACGCCCCCCACGTTGATGACCGCCCCGTCCGCCGTTAAGGACTCCAGTTTCCCGCTAAGGCTTGAAATCATCGTCTCTCCCTCTGCCCGGCGATGAGACCGGCCAGGTGCGTTTCCTGAACGTGGCAGATGGCCACTGCCAGGGCATCGGAGGCATCGGCGGGGTGAGGGGCCTGCGCCAGGCCGAGCTGGAGCCGGACCATCTCCTGGACCTGCTCCTTGCCGCCGGCACCATAGCCGGACACCATCTGCTTCACCCGCGCCGGGGTGTACTCGCAGGCCGGGACATGGCAGCTGGCGGCGGCGAGGAGGGCGACCGCCTGCGCCCGGCCGATGGCCATGGCCGATTTCACGTTCTTGGCGACAAAAGGCTGCTCCACGGCGACGGCGTCGGGACGGTGCTGGTTGATTATCTTTAAAAGGCTATCAAAGAGATGGCTAAGGCGCCCCCCGATTTCCGTACGTTCCGGGGCGTTAATGACACCGTAATCGACCAGAGTTATCGTATCGCCCTCGCTCTCGATAACGCCGTAGCCCATCACCACGGTGCCCGGGTCGATGCCTAAAATCTTCATCTTATAAGTTCACCGTCATTGCGAGCGAAGCAAAGTCATCAATTGGCCGTATTGGAGACTGACATGCCGTCCCGATAAATCGGGGCACCTCGCAAAGACAAGATTATATTAAGCGGCCGCTTCCTGATAACTGGCCACGACGGAATCCGGGATATCGGCGTTGCTGTAAACGTTCTGGACGTCATCGATAGACTCCAGCTTGTCCAGCAGCTTCAGGGCCTGCAGGGCGGCCTTCTCGTCGAGCTGGACCATCTGTTTGGGGATTTTCTGGAGCTCGCTGGAGGTAATTTTTACCCCGTTCTTCTCCAGCGCCTGCCTGACTTTCATCAGGTCTTCCGGCACGGTATATACCTCGACCACCTCGCTCTCCACTTTCACGTCCTCGGCCCCGGCGTCGATGGCGGACAGGGCCAGCTCGTCAGAATCGACATCGGCCGCCTCGATGGTGATAATACCCTTGGAATCGAACTGCCAGGCCACGCTCCCGCTTTCCGCCATGTTGCCGCCGTGGCGGGTAAAGGTGCTTCTGACTTCCTGGATGGTGCGGTTGCGGTTGTCCGAGAGTCCGCTGACCAGGATAGCTATCCCGCCCGGCCCATAGCCTTCGAGCACCATCTCGGAGAGGCTGCCCCCTTCGCCCCCGCCGCTGCCTTTCTTGATGGCGCGGTCGATGTTGTCCATGGGCATGTTACTGTCACGCGCTTTCTGGATGGCCAGACGTAAACGGAAATTGGTATCGGGATTGCCGCCCCCTTCGCGGGCGGCGATGATGATTTCACGTGTCAGCTTGGTAAAAAGCTGGCCCCGCCTGGCATCGGTGACGCCTTTTTGATGTTTTATCGAATGCCATTTTGAATGACCTGACATCGTCGCTTCCCTCCTTACCTCTAGTCCCCCTGATGTTATATCACCCGATAATTTTATCACGTCAATAACTGACGGGTAAAGGGTAGGTTCTGATTTATAGGAAATAAGGCCCCAGACGCCGAAATAATAATGTAATACATACTTGACAAAAAGAATAATATATATTACAATATGTTCAGTATAGATTACTTATAACGCTGGAGGAGGTGTAAAATGGCACCGCTGCAAAAGAGGGCCTGGTGGGGGCTGGCCGTAGGGCTGGTGTTTGCTTTAGCTTTTATACTGGTCTTCGTGCTAATGGGAGGAATCAAGACCTTTGATGACGACCAAAGCTTCAGGATAATCATTGACGTGCTGTGGGTGGGCGGGCTGGTGGCCAACCTCATCATCGTGAACCTGGCCCTGCGCCGGCCCGGCCTGGTGGATGAACGGGACAGGTTGATTCTGGACCGGGCGCCCCGCGTCCAGTGGCTGGCGGTGGTCTTTACCCTGGTGGCCTGGACGATCGGCCTGACGGAGGTCTACCATAATACCCGCCAGGTTCCTTCGGTCTTTTTGTTCGTGATATTCATGTCGGTGCTTATCGTCAGCACGCTGGCCCAGTGTCTTGGCATCATTATCGGCTACTGGAGAATGGATAGAAATGCCCAGGATAGTTAACCGCATCAGGCGCTTACGCTTCGACCATGATGAAATGACGCAGGAGGAACTGGCCGCCCGCGCCGGCTGTACCCGCCAGACCATCATCGCCCTGGAGCAGGGGAAGTACGTGCCGTCTATCGAGCTGGCCTTCAAGATTGCCCGGGCCTTCGGCGTAGCTCTGGAAGAGGTCTTTCAGTACGAAGATTAAAGGAGTAAAATATGAGCGTTAAAGCATACAGACTTTTGATGGCAGCAGTTACGATTATCGTGGCAGGCTTGGCTGGTTGGGGAGTGGCGGTGGGCAACGCCTTCGTACCTGCACCAGCAGTAATCATCGGTGCCACTATACTTTACTTCTGCCGGAAGCGATTAAAGGTATTGGTGGAAGATGAAAGGATACACCGGATAGGTGACCTGGCTTCCAGGCGCACCATAGAGATTGTTATAATTCTAATGGCGGTGGTCGGCTCTACTATATTAGCTATGAGTAATGGTCATTGGCCAGAGCTTAAAACCGCTGGAGTAACCCTCGGCTATGCAGTGTGTTCTATTCTCGTGTTGTATACCATACTCTATAATTATTTTTACAGGAAGTTAGGTGGTAAAGGATGAGCAAGGTTTTAGTTCATATCTGCTGCGCCCATTGCGCCGCCTATACCGTCGAGCACTGGCGGCGGGAAGGACATAACGTGGCCGGATTCTGGTACAATCCCAATATCCATCCCTTCATGGAGCATCAACATCGTCTGGAAAGCATGCAGTACCTGGCGCAGCGGACAGGCCTGCCTCTGGTCGTTGCCGAGGGATATGATATGGTCGAATATTTCCGGAGGGTAGCCGGCCATGAGGCGGAGCGCTGCCGCCATTGCTTCGAACTGCGTCTGGCCAGAACGGCGCAGGCCGCCCGCGAGCAGGGCTACGACGCTTTTACCACCACGCTGCTCATCAGCCCCCAGCAAAAGCACGACCTGATTAAAGATATCGGCGATGAAGTCGCTGCAGAACAGGGTGTAGAATTTGTTTATGTTGACCTGCGTAAACGCTACTCCGATAGCCGCCACCTCACCAAGCCGCTGGACCTCTACCGCCAGCAATATTGCGGCTGCGTTTACAGCGAGTGGGAGCGTTACGCGGACAGGCCACCGGAAAAATAAAAAGCCAGAGCCCCGACAGTTCGGGGCTCTTAAAGTGCCTGGGGATGCTTTTTATAGAGCTATTTTACGTTGACGGAGATGGCTAGAGTCCATGCCGCTTTCTGGCCGCCTTCCCAGGGCTGGGAATACTCCAGGGATATACGGCTGGTGCCTTTTTTTAGCGCCTTGAAAGTCCAGACCTCCTGGCCGCCGGCGCCCGGGAGAGTGCTCTCCGGGGGCAGGTATTCAGGCTCTCCGTCCTGCGCCAGCACCGCCGGGTCGGAGATACCCGCCAGCTTCCACGAAAAACCGGTGGTTGGATTGGAGGCAATGGTGGCTTTGATAACGTCTCCAACCCTGACGCGGCTGACATCACGGGTAAGGTTTTGACTCTTCGCGAATTCATCGTAAGATGCCTGGACCGCAACTTCCTTGGCCGCCGTGGTACAGGCAGGCAGAGAAAGCGCCAGAATAGTGATCAGACTGGCGAGTATCAGCTTTACCTTCATCTCGTTATACCTGCCTTTCCCATGATGATAGTTAATATACCTTCCTGGTTATCTAGTCGATGTCGTAAGCCATCTGCACGTTGACGGTGATTTCCATTTCACCCGCGCTGATAGGGGTCTCCACTGAGGGGGCGCCTTCGGCCTTCAGTGCCACGTCGCGGTAAATAGGGCTGGGGACATAGGAACTCTCGGTGATATAGAGTGGTTTACCCAGCTTAACTTTGGCCGCGTCAGCAAGTTGCTTCGCCTTGCTGGCAGCATCAGCCACGGCTTTCTCGCGGGCCTGCTCCTGATAGGGCGCCGGGTCGTCCACGGTGAACCCGATGCTGTTGATACGGGTCAGGTCGCCGCCCGCGGCGACTACCGCGTCGATAACGGTGCCGGCCTTGTTGATATCTCTGATTTTGGCGGTTACGGTGTTGGTCGCCCGGTAACCGATGACGATTTCCTGCTGTTTGTCATTATCCCACCGGGACACTTTTTGAATATTAAAGTATTGCGTCTGAATATCCTTGGTCGCTACGCCGCCGTTTTTCAGGGCGGTCATGACTTTATCCATCGCCGTATTAGCCTGGGATTGGGCATCGGCCACGCTGGCCGCCTGTGCCTCGACACCCACGCTTAATATAGCGACATCGGGCACAGCGGTAACCTTGCCTTCGCCGTTGACCCAGATTCCTTCCTGCTGCCCGTTCAGATTGCCCTTGATTTCCAGGGTGCCTCCGGATAAAGCCCCTTCTGTATCGCAGCCTACCAGTCCCACCACCACCGCCAGCAGTATCACTACCGCGCCGGTGGTTATCATCCATTTCCTGTTCATGAAGTTTCCTCCTTTTGTGTTTTCAATATATATAACGAAAAAGTCGTTACCGGGTTAGCAACGACCTTTTCTTATCTTTTAAAATGTACTATTTTTTAGGGCCTATGTTTTTCAGGGCTTCCTCATATCCCTTCTCGGCGACGTCAATTGCCCGCTCCAGCGCCGGTTTGACCGAGTCCGGCGCCCTCTCCAGGACTTCCTGTAAATCCTGCGTGTTTTGTTCAGCCTGTTCAGATACCCTCGTTTTCAGGTCAGCTTCCCCTTTTTTCTTCGCCGTTTTGTCCGCTTTGCCGAACGTTTCCGGTTGCGCCGCTCTGACGGTGGCCGTTACCGGGGCTTTTGCCGCTGATAGATTCGCTGACGGTGCTGCCTGTTTAGCGTTTTCAGCGGGCCCGGTTACCGGCGCGGGAACAGGTTTCAATCCCGGCGCCGCGGCCGTGGTTGGCGCGGGGGTCGCGGCCGGGACGGTGACTTCTGGCGGGGCGGCTGTATCGGCTGACGGAGCTGCCATCAGCGCTGCCGGTGTTTCTCCGCCGGCAGTAGTATCCCGGGCTGGCAGGGACAGATTAGCTATGGCCAGCAGCTGGTCGTTCATGCGGTCGGTGGCCTTGACCACCTGGGCCACCTTACCTTTTTCCGCCATCTTGATGATTTCGTCAACACGCCGGTCAGCGAATTCGGCATAGAGCTCGGCCTTACCCACTGCCGATGGCGTCAGGGCCAGCCGTATGTTTTCAGTTGCGAGCTTGACGGCGTAGAGAGGCTGGTCGGGCAGGCTGTTGCTGGAGGCCGCTACCGTACCGCCGCCGGCCAGCAGGATGACAATGACGGCGGAGACCACGGCTACCCAGCGCACCTGCCATCTGAAGAAGCCGCGTTTTTCCGGCTTGAGGTTACGAATAGCCGCCTGGAACTCGTAACCGGCCCGCTGCCGGAACTCGGGGCGGGGTGTAATAGCAGTGGCTTTGATGGTGTCGGCGACGGTACGCAGCAGGGGTTCGAGCTCCGCAGCCTGCTCGGGGTAGGTCGTCAGGCACGCTTCGACGGTCTCACCCTTGATTATCCGCTCGATGCACTCGTTAAAAATATCATCGAATTCACTCATTTTTTTCATGCCACACCTCCCTTCCCCAGGGCCTTGCGCAGCGCCACGATAGCGCTGTGCTGTAAAGCCTTGACCGCCCCCTCGCTTTTGCCCATCGTCCGGGCGACTTCCGCCACGGACAGCTCGCCGCCGAACCGCAGGGAGATTACTTCCTGCTGGGCGGCGGTCAGCCCCCTCGTTGCGGCGATAACTGCTTCTATCTCAACTTTCTGCTCGGCGGCGTGCCCCGGGTCGTCGGCGACGGCCGGTAGCGATTCATCCAGCGGCACGGTAGTCCGCCTTGACTTCTTCCTCAAATGGTCGACGACCTGGTTGTGGGCGATGCGGTACAGCCACGAGGAAAAAGGCATCCCTCTCCAGTTATAGGAAGAAATGGACTGGATGGCATTGAGAAAGACCTGCTGCGTCATATCTTCCGCCTCTGTCCTATCTCCTATTTTCAGGACTATATAGCGATATATCCGGTCAAAGTTCTCCTCATAGAGCCGGGTCAGAGCCACCTGGTCGTGCTGCTTGGCCCGCCGGATGAGGCTTTCCTCTCCTTGCACCTGACAACTCCCTTTCAGGACCGGACTTTAGCCTTTTTCTGGTATCCGTCCGGCCGGTAAATCAGGCGTTACCCTGTGCATTTAGTATAACGAACACTGGATAGAAAAGATAGTTTCCGCGAAGAAAATGTGATAGAATGGCAACACGAATACGAGATAAAGAACTAACCGGTTTACGGAGATAACATTTTGGCCTATATCATACGCCCGATGGAGATGGAAGACCTTGCCCAGGTCAGTGAGATCGACCGCGAGGCATTCCCCACCCAGTGGCCGCCGGCCAACTACCGCCAGGAGCTGCAAAACAGGCTGGCCCGCTATATCGTGGCTGATGACGATACACGGACGGCCGAGGTGCCTTCGGTAAAACCCCGGCCGGCCCTAATTAGACTGGTATCGCGCTGGCTCCCGTGGCTGGTACCCACCGACCATCGCCGCTCCCCGCTCCCCCGGCCGTACATCGCGGGGTTTTCCGGTATCTGGATGATGGCTGATGAAGCCCATATTACCAATATCGCCGTCCGTCAGGAATACCAGGGCAGGGGTATCGGGAGTCTGTTACTTATCGCCACCGTTGACCTGGCCCTGGGGCTTAAGGCCAGCTTTATGACCCTGGAGGTACGGGCTTCCAACCTGGTCGCCCAGAAGCTTTACAGCCGGTATGGTTTCACGCAGACGGGAGTGCGCCGCGGCTATTACCTGGACAACAAGGAAGACGCTGTTATCATGTCCACCGAGAGCCTCAACTCGCCCGCTTTCCAGGCGCAGGTCCAGGAGTTACGGGAATCGCTGGCGGGGAAACTGGCCTCTACCTACAAGGTCGGACAGGCGTAGTAAGTGTTCCGTAGCAATTAAAGCAAACTCGGTTGCGGGGGTTTGTCTTTGTTGTAGGGCAGGCCGAGGTGCTCGTAAGCGAGGCGGGTGGCCAGGCGCCCGCGGGGCGTCCTTTCCAGAAAGCCGAGCTGCATCAGGAAAGGTTCATAAACATCGGTAATGGTATCGGCTTCCTCACTGATGGAAGCGGCGATGGTATCCAGTCCCACCGGCCCGCCGTTGAATTTCTCGATGATGGTGTGCAGCACCTTGTGGTCTATCTCGTCCAGGCCGATAAGGTCCACCCCGAGCTTGGCCAGGGCGTCCTTGGCCACTTTCTTGGTAATAGTGCCGCCGGCCATGACCTGGGCGTAGTCCCGGACGCGCTTGAGCAGGCGATTGGCCACGCGGGGCGTGCCCCGGGCGCGGCCGGCAATCTCTTTAAGTCCGTCGTCGTCCGCTTCCACCTGGAGTATCCTGACCGAGCGCCGGATGATTTGCTCCAGCGATGATGCATCGTAGAAATCGAGGCGGTAGACGGAGCCGAACCTGTCCCTTAAGGGCGGGGAGAGCAGGGCATAGCGCGTGGTGGCGCCGATGAGGGTGAAAGGGGGGAGATTCAACCGCAGGCTGCGGGCGCCGGGGCCTTTGCCGATGATGATATCTAGGGCGTAGTCTTCCAGGGCGGGGTAAAGAATTTCCTCGACAGTGCGGTTGAGACGGTGAATTTCATCGATGAAAAGGATATCGTGGCTCTTGAGATTGGTCAGGATAGCGGCCAGGTCGCCGGTGCGCTCGATGGCAGGACCGGACGTTGTCTTGATGTTGCCGCCAACCTCCGTGGCGATGATATGGGCCAGGCAGGTCTTGCCGAGGCCGGGCGGCCCGTAAAACAGGACATGGTCGAGGGATTCACCCCGGCCCTTAGCGGCGGCAATGGCAATCTGGAGATTTTCCTTGGTCTTATCCTGCCCGATGAAGTCGGCCAGGGAACGCGGCCGGAGGCTATTATCCAGCGGTACGTCCTCTTCGCTGGGCTTGCCGGAAATAATACGGGCTATGGTCTCAACCCCCTTAGAAAAAGCGTAACACCCTTATCCTTGTGGCCTCTCCCCCAAGGGGAAAGGCGAATTGTGTGTTATTCTGCTTCCTGTTCTTTTTCTTCTTCCCTGTCAGTATCGTTATCCGGTGTCGCGTCGGCGTCCTCTTCAAAATCGGTGGGGGCAGCGGATTCGGCGGTAAACAGCCCGGTGGCCTCGGCGGCCACTTCGGCTGCCTCACCGTTTATTTCAGTCTCGGTTTCTGACGGCCCAACCAGGCTGGCCAGCAACTGTAATGCTTCGTCCTCTTCTTCTTTAGGTTCGAGTTTGGGTATCTCTTCTTCGGCCAGATAGCGGGCCGGAATCAGTTTGCCGATGATAACGTTTTCCTTGAGACCGACCAACCGGTCCACCCGGCCGTTGGCGGCGGCCTCGGTGAGAATACGTGTGGTCTCCTGGAAGGAGGCCGCGGCCAGCCAGCTATCGGTGCTTAACGAGGCCCGGGTGATGCCCAGGAGCACGGTATGGGCGGTGGCCGGTTCGCCGCCCTCGGCCAGTACTTTGGCGTTGGTATCCTCGTAGGTGAATTTATCCACGAGCTCGTCGGGCACGAGGTCGGTATCACCGGCGGAATCGATGCGTACCTTGGTCAGCATCTGGTGCACGATAACCTCGAGATGTTTATCATTGATGTTCACGCCCTGGGAGCGGTAGACCTTCTGGACCTCGTCGACCAGGTACTGCTGGACGGCTTCCTTGCCCAGGATGCGCAGGATATCGTGCGGGTTAATCGAGCCGTCGGTAAGCTGCTGGCCGGCTTTAACAGTGTCGCCCGTCTGCACCCAGATACTTGCCGTGGAGGGTACGATATATTCGCGTTCTTCTTTCTCGGTATAGGTTATGGTGAGATGTTTTTTAGTCACCTTGATTTCACCGGCGAAGCGCGCCACGATGGGTTGTTTCTCCGGGACAGCCGGGGTTTCCTCTTCAGAAGCGGCGGGTGGTGGAGCAGCCAGTACTGTCCCTATGTCTACCGACTGGCCGTTTTTAACCATGACCTGCCAGCCGGCGGGCAGCGGGTATTCATCATAGTAGGTCTCGGTGCTGGTGATCTTGATTTTCCGGCCTTCATCTCCCTGAATAACGTCGGTGGTACCATCTATCTCGGAGATAATCGCCTGGCCCCGCGGTGTCCGGGCTTCAAAGAGTTCTTCGACCCTGGGGAGACCGCTGGTGATATCAAGACCGACGACGCCGCCGGTGTGGAAGGTACGCAGGGTGAGCTGGGTGCCCGGTTCGCCGATGCTTTCGGCGGCGATAATCCCCACCGCCACATCGTCCTCGATGAGGCGGCCGCGGGCGAGGTCACGCCCGTAGCAGAACCGGCAGGTCCCCCGGCGCGATTCGCAGGTCAGCGGCGACCTGACGAAGACCTGGGTGAGGCCGGCGTCAACGATCTTATCAACCAGCGGCTCGGTAATTTCTTCATTCCTGGCGACGATGATGTCACCGGTCTTGGGGTCGGTCACGTCGGCGGCCGCCAGCCGGCCGAGGATACGCTCGGCCAGCGGGGGCAGTATTCCTTTTTCCTTCGGTTCGCTTATCCAGACGCCTTCGGTCGTGCCGCAATCGTCTTCAAAGGTGATAACGTCCTGAGCGACATCGATAAGGCGCCGCGTGAGATAACCGCTGTCGGACGTGCGGAGGGCGGTATCCGCCAGACCTTTACGCGCGCCGTGGGTGGAAATGAAGTATTCCAACACGCTGTGGCCTTCGCGGAGGCTGGACTTGATGGGGAACTCGATAATCTTACCGGCGGGGTCGGTCATCAGTCCGCGCATGCCGGCCATCTGCCTTATCTGGGAGATATTACCCTTGGCGCCCGAGGTGGCCATCATGTAAACGCCGCCGTAGCGGTCGAGGTTGTTCTGAATTG
>CAYWZO010000047.1:0-4047 GCA_964462865.1 uncultured Dehalococcoidaceae bacterium
CGGAGTTCCAGTTCAGTGCCACCTTCGTTGCCGCTATCGAAGCCAAAGTGGCGGCCGAGCAGGCGGTATGGGAAGCGAGGAACAAGCTGGAGCGTGTGAAGGTTGAAGCCGAGCAGAGAGAAGCTGAAGCCAAAGGGGAAGCCAATGCTCGTATCGCCAGGGCAAACGGTGAGGCCGAGTACATTCGCGTCGTCACTGACGCTCAGGTTGCCGCTAATCAAGCCATCAACGAATCGCTAACGCCCGAGGTTTTACAGTACATTCTGCTCGACAGGCTCGGAGAAGACATCAAGGTTATGGTCATACCATCGGGTCAGGGCCTTGACCTTGTGCTCCCGGAGATTAAGCCATAATAAATTCTACTGGATATTGAATATCGTGTTCTGAGGCTTGCTGCCAACTAGAGCGGGTACTGACACTAGCATGTCGATGGTGGAAGAAGGGACAAATAAAAAACTTACACACAATTGGGTGAGCCGCGGTTAATAAAACCGGAGGAGGTAACAATGCTAACCGTAACTGAAAATGCGAAACAATTACTGAAGGGAATCCTAACAGCTCACAGCGATGATCCGGAAGTCGGTATCAGGCTATCATTTAATCCACCCGGCGAGTTCGGGATAGTGCTGGACAGAGAAGCGGAAGGTGACCAGGTGGTAGAGCATGAGGGCGCGAAGGCATTGCTGGTAGCGCCTGAGTTAGCCTCTGTGGTAGAGGGAGTTACCTTGGATGTTCAAGATACCCCTGAAGGGTCAAAGCTAGTGATATCTAAGGATTAGCGAGCGTAAGTACGAGCAAATGGGAAAGAAGGGAAGTAAGAAAACAACCAAGAAAACATACAGACAGAGTACTGCTTATCTCAAGAAAGGTCCCAAGAAGCCGAAAGGTAGTAAGAGGTCGAAGTAGGGGCAATAGCGAACACTGTGGGGCTTATGGGCAAGAAGTTGCTGAAGTGCCAACAACAAGACTGCGAATGGAATATAGGCTGGCTCGAGGGGTGTGAGTTGGACAGAAGAGCCTGACCAAGGATCGGGATTTGCAACCTTGGATTAAGAGCTATGGTCGAAGCTAACGCGGTGCCGCCGGGTATTTGCCAACAGCCATCCGCAGTGCTCGAACTAGGCCGTGCCGAGCTTGAGATTTGAGCACCGTCTAGCGCTAAGGAAACAGGACGTTTTGCCGCGCTGGTGCTATGGTGTCTGACCATATTAGTAAGACAAGGCTTGATATTTACTGGGAGCAGCTGATGTGAGAAGGCGCGAATATACAATCCTTACCATTGGCGCTTCAATACTCGAAGCGGCGGCCATGGTCGGGATTTTCGTCTGGCTACTACCGCACTGGGGATTTAATATCCCTATCTGGGGTCTTATCCTACTGATGTTAGCTTTTGGAGTATATCAGGTCGTAACATATAGGCTAGGCAGAAGGGCAATAGACAGGAAGCCGGTACTTTCGCCTGAATCCATTGTGGGATGTTGTGGCAAGGCAAGCACGAGACTAACGCCCGATGGTTATGTTAAGGTGAAAGGCGAATTGTGGCGGGCATTTTCAATCGGTCTAAACATAGATGAAGGCACGGAGATTATCGTTATGGAGGTAAAGAGGCTGACCCTTTTAGTGGCTCCCGCGCCTCGTAACAACCGCATTGAAGACGTAGCTTCTCAGTGACTGAGGATGCGTTCATCAATGCATGAAAGACAGATGTAAGCAGAGTTTTTGGTTCTTCATTTCACATTTGTCCATTTCGTGCAATGCATTTAACATAAAGATTCGTATTTTTATTGGTGAAGTTTATGAGCTTAATATATATTGATATGAAGATGATATATATTAAGGCTGTCATGTTCTGCCATTTTCGGAATTAACAAAAACACAAATTGTTAAATTATGACTTTTATTATATGATATCGATGAGAGTCATTTAGACGGGGTAGAGACTTATCCTGGCCAAGCTTAGAAAAGAAATATTGGTCTTTGCAAACGAGTTTAGAAAAAGAAGGAGGTAGTACTATGAATCATTATCCAGAAGACCCAGAAGGGGTGCTTGCCTCACTATCTCCTGAAGCGATGGACCAGCTTGCAGATCTATTAATTGCGAAGCTAAATGGACGGTCCATAGGGGTGTTTGCTTCCCAAGCAAAAGGTCGCGAGTTCGAATCTCGTCACCCGCTTTTTTAGAGATTGCCCTGTGGTGAAAATACACCTTGCATTTGATGTTATTTTGTTCACCAAATTCTTTAATATTGTCCTCTTCTGTATACCAGTAACCGCTGTTTTTAGAATAGATATCATTATATTCGGCAATTAATTCCGGCCTATTTTCCCTTAAAAATTTAAAGATATTAGGTCTTATAATGGGATAAAGATTTAGATTTTCAAAACAGTACTCATCAACAAACTCCCCAGTTCTGTCAATAATTCCTCTCCAATCTGTAATCCCGGGAAAAATCGGAGATATAAACAGAACTGTTTTGATACCGGCTTGGTGTAGTTCTTTTAAGGCATCACACCTCTTATTGAACGTGGCAGCAAGGGGTTCTAATATTCTCCGGATTTTATCATCTGACGTTGATAATGAAACCGCGACGACGCAATCTTTAAATTGTGTTAAAAGGTCGATGTCCCTTGTGATCAGGTCCGACTTGCTCATGAAGCATAGGCTTGGCTGTAGCGGTATTAATTTTTCAAGGATTTTTCTTGTTACCCCGTACTTTCTTTCCAGAGGTTGATAAGGGTCTGTAACCGAGCTGATTATTATTCCTTTATTCTTGTATTTATCAGGTTGTTTTGGTATCAATTCGGCGCTATTGATTTTAACATCGACAAATTGCCCCCAGGGCTCGGTATGTCCGGTAAAGCGTTTCATAAACCTGGCGTAGCAATAAATACAGCCATGCATGCAGCCAACATACGGATTAATAACATAATCGCTATCCGGTAATCCTGATCTGGTGATAATCGTTTTTGCTTTAATTTCTTTTATTTTTATCATTATCACTCTAACGGCCGTATCTCACCGGCTTTCTTCACCCTTTCGCCGCAGCGCAGGTAGCGGGGTATCTCACGCCGATGTCCTCGGGTTCTAATAACCAGTCCAGCAGTACGGTGGTCGTTTTATTGTTGCTTGCCGTGCTAACCTCCGTAGACCATTTCACGGCCTACCCGGTTGCCCGGCCGCTCCCGACTTCATCCAGGCGGGGGCCGGGCACATGGGGTACCGATTTGTCCTTTGGTTCCTTTGCCGCGGCCTTCCGGAATTCGTTGATGAGCGGCGATAGTAATAATATCATCAGGATAAAGGTCAAAGTGTCGGCGGCCGGGAGCGAGAGAAAGACGCCATCGAGCTCCCAGAAACGCGACATGAGCAGTACCGCGGGAATCAGGAACAACACCGACCTGGCAAAGGCGGCGATGAATGCCTGTACCGCCCTGCCGAGCGCCTGGAAAATCATCTGGCTCACCATCACCAGGCCCATCAGGGGCAGGGCCAGGAAGGCCAGACGGGCGGCATAGATACCCATCTCGATGAGCTCCGGGTCATTCCGGAAAATACTGACAATCTGGCCCGGGAAAACGTAGACCAGGACGAAGCCGATGGCACTCAATATCGTCGAGGACGCGTAGGCCAGATAGATGCCTTTAAGGCCCAGGCGGTAACGGCCGGCGCCATAGTTAAAACCGAGTATCGGCTGGAGGCCCTGGCCGATGACCATGGCCGGCATGTTGGCGAACATCATAACGCGCTGGACGATGCCGAAAGCCGACAGGGCGATATCGCCTCCGTATTTGACGACGCTGCTAAGTAATATCATCGATGAGATACTGGTGGCTACGGTCTGAACGTAAGAGGCGCTGCCGATGGCGAACATTGATTTAAGTATCTTGTAGTCGGGAGTGAAGTTGCCGACGTGAATTTTCAGGTAGCTTTTACCGGTAAGATAATAGCTCAACAGGTATATCATGGCGGTAATCTGCGAGATTACGGTCGCCAGGCCGGCCCCCGTCACCCCCATTTTCAGCCAGATAATGAATACCGCGCTAAGA
>CAYWZO010000047.1:4057-8108 GCA_964462865.1 uncultured Dehalococcoidaceae bacterium
TGCCCCCAGCATCATCGCCGTCATGGCAATGCGGGCATTGCCTTCCGCCCTTACCAGATTAAGGAGCGCCATAGCGAGGGTATTGAACACCGAGCCGCCGATGATGACGATGAGGTAGGGGCGGGCGTAAGGGAGGACGGCCTCCGAGGCACCGATGAGCCGGAGCCAGAAGTTTGTGAAGGGCAGGATGATAATCATCAGTAAGAGTGAAACGGCCACGCTGACGGTGAAGCAGTTACCGAGGGCCCGTTCGGCGCGGTCAATTTCACCGGCCCCGATGCTCCTGGAAATCACCGAAAGACCGCCGATGCCCACCATCATCCCCAGCCCCATGGCCATCATTTGCAGCGGAAAGGCGATGGAGAGCCCGGCGATGCCTTCTGTCCCGACGAAACGGCCGATGAAGATGGTGTTTATTACGTTGTAAAGGGTCTGGACGAACATGCCCAGGAAGGCCGGCGTGGCCAGTTTGAACAGCAACCAGCCTATACGGTCGGTATCCAGTACGCTTTGATTTCTGTTTTGAATAGGATTTCGGCTAGGGTCTTTCATGCTTTCCAGTAGAAGCCCGGAGACAAAATTCCCGGCTATTGCAGTTTAAACAAAGTATCCCGGAGGTTCCTTAAAGAAGACGATAAAGTGGCCAGCTCCTCTTCAGTCAGAGAAGACATGTTTTCTCTCACGGCATTAACCATGAAGTTTTCATGCTCTTCCAGCATGGCTTTGCCCTTTTCTGTCAAATCGATATTGAGGGTACGCCGGTCGCTGGCACCCATTCGCCTTTCTACCAGGTCCAGCGCCACCAGCTTATCGATGAGGTGGGTCATCTGTGCCTTGGCAATCTGCAATCTCTGGCCGATTTCTGCCACATGCAGCCTGCCTTCTTCTTTCAGCACGTGCATGATTTCAAAATGGTTAATCCTGACATCCGCATCGATGTCTTCCAGACACGTTTTAATCACTTTACGCCGCAGCAGCCTGAAGATGAGGGGCGGTATGGACAGCAAATCCAGGGCGACTCTTCCCTTGACTTCGCTACGCATATTATTTCCCTCCGGCTCCAGATAAGGTATGGTTTAGAAAATAAATAATATATTATGTATATAGTTTTTATTATATACTATTCTTTTTGGCAAGTCAAGGCTGTAAATATAAACAAGCGGAATGGAAGCGGTCAATAGCCGGCGTTAGCGCCTGTACCTAGACAGCCGGTATTATCAGGAAAAGGGCCGGGGAGTGCTGCGTCATCTTCGATGCGCTTTAATTGCCTATTGACGTGGGGCTCTTGCCGGGGGTGGCCAGCTTTTTCACGGCGGCCTCGTTCAGCTCCACGCCCAGGCCGGGCCCTTCAGGGGGATAGAGGAAGCCCTTTTCATACCGGGGGACTTTGACCGCCAGGTCGTTCTTGAGCGGGGTGGTGACCGTGTCCGGAATATTGTAGAGGTTCAGCGGGCCGATAGCCTCCTGCTCGATTTTGCCCGTCCAGGCCGTGGCGGCCAGGAAATGCGCCTCGACGGCGGCGCCCAGGCCAGAGTTAACCATGCAGCCGCACATTACCGGCAGGTTGGCCGCCTGGGCGATGGCTACCCATTTCTGTGATTTCAGGATGCCGCCGGCCTTGGGCACCTTGAGGAAAAAGCCGTCAGCGGCGTCCAGCTTGATGATTTTTATCAGGTCGTTCAATTCGGCGGCCGATTCGTCAGGGAATATGGGCACGTCCACTTTCCGGCGGAGGCGAGCCAGGCTTTCGATGTCCCACCACGGCACCGGCTGCTCGGCGACGAAGATATCGTACTTCGCCACTCTTTGCAGTACGTAAAGCGCCTGGTGGTAAAGCCAGCCGCCGTTAGTGTCAATCATCACCTTGATGTTGTTGCCCACCGCGGCCCTCAAAGCGCCGACCATTTCGATGTCCTCGTCGGGGGTCCTGGCGCCGACCTTCAGCTTCAAGCCTTTGAAGCCGGCTTTTACCAGGGCTTTCCCCTCCGCGCCCACTTCTTCAGCCGTACCGGAAGACATGACGAAGGCCAGCGCAATCTTTTCGTTGGCGAGGCCGCCGAGGAGCTTGTAAACGGGTACTCCCAGCGCCTTGCCCATGATGTCGTGCAGGGCGTAGTCGATAACCGCCTTGGACTGGTGGTTGACCTTGGCCGCTTTGTCCATCCGCGCCACGATGGTCTCGATGTTGAAGGGGTCTTCGCCGAGAAGAAACGGGCCGAAAACATTATTGATATTGTGCATGATGGAGTCCTGGCTTTCGCCCATGTACCACGGCGAAGTATCACCGGTCTCGGATACTCCGGTAATCCCCTCATCGGTATGTATTTTAACAACTACGGCGTCAGCGCACCGGGCAACGCCCCCTCCCATTTTTATTGGCTTGGCGAAGTTTATCGAGACGGGGATGCATTCTATTTTGGTTATTTTCATCGTCAGTCCCTCCGGATTGGTTGATTCCCGGTTTTGAATAGATTTAAGATGTAAAAGCTATTCTGGTATATCATTTTCAGTTATCGTAAGTCAAACGGGGGGAAATTCTCTGTGAGAAAAGTCCTAGCAGGACTGCGGGTTGATTGTGTATCATAAGGGCGAGTGTTAAGGATGGTACCAGGAACGGGAGGTGAACGCCGATGAACGCCAAATGCCCCGGTCAGGATCTCAGGAACCTCAAGGCGGCCATGTACAAATGCCCTAACTGCGGTAACGAGGTCGAAATGTTCTCCGACGAGCTCCGTATAAAATGTAATAAGTGCGGTAAATACGTGTACAAAGAGCAGACCCCGTCCTGCATCGAGTGGTGCCCCTCGGCGCGCCAGTGCCTGGGGGAAGAACGCTGGAAAGCCCTGCGCGGTGAAAGCTAGTTAGCATATCCGGGGCGAGCGGAAGGCGGGCTAACCAGCCACCAGCTTTTTACCCAGTTCATAGGCGCCGGTAAGGGAGGCAGGGTGGTCTTTAATCTCACCTTTCTTATCAACGCCTCTGATTAGTAGCTCTTCGGTATAGGCGGCGTTAATCGCCTGGAAGAAATACTTCATCGTCAGTTTCGGTCCGTCGAAGAGCTTCTCCCCTTTAGTCGCGCCTACGGCGATAAAAGCGCCCTTTTTTATAGGGGTATCGAGGTTCTTCAGCACGTATTTCCTCGCCCACAGCGCCTGGCAGCGGCTGATAAGCAGCATCAGCTGGGCGCTGACCGTATAAAAGAATATGGGCGTGGCCACGATGACGGCATCCGCACCCAGTATCTTTGGGTAGATATCGTCCATGTCGTCCCGGATAACGCAGTTGCCGTCGTTGAGGCAGCCGTAATACTCGCGGCAGGGCCCTATCTTGAGCCTGTCCACGATTATCTTTTCGATATCCGCCCCCTGCTCCTTAGCCCCCCGCAACGCCTCATCCAGCAACAGGTCGGTGTTACCCGTGAGCCTCGGGCTGCCCATGATGCCCAGTACTTTCAAAGCGACCTCCGGTTACTGATTATCGGAGAATAATTTACCGCCCGCAGCGATATTCTCCCGCTTAAGGTCCACGATATCAATCTGTACAGCCGAAGGCGGACAACCGATGTTTTTCGCAATCGCCTCGGTGACGTCTTTCACCATACCGCGCTTTTGCTCGGTGGTCCTGCCCTCGATTATTTTTATGGTCACCAGCGGCATTGTCTTTCCTCCTGAAGATTCTCCCTAAAAAGTTTAATTCTTTGAGTATGGCGAGTCAAATTCAAGACGGCCGCGGGACGGTTAATAAAGCTATCGTTGCTAGGTAAATCTGCTTATTCCGTAACAACTATCTTAAGCATATAATGATATTCTTTCATAATGATATTTAAGCGTTTACAGAGGCGGGTAATAAGCATCGCAGCGGAAGCTGGAACCAGGGGAGCGGTGTTAAGCTTTTAACGGAAAGAACAAAAGGAGGTAACTCAAATGGAATGGCAGATCGTAGTCGCCATAGCAGTAGCCGTACCGGTGATTCTTTTCCCTGCCGCTTTCGTGTGGTACCTGAACATCGGAGGAATCGTGGCCGCCGTGAAAGAAGCCCGCACCAGGAAAGC
>CAYWZO010000047.1:8208-13915 GCA_964462865.1 uncultured Dehalococcoidaceae bacterium
AAGCGGCCGCCGCCAAAGAAGCTCAATAAAAGTATTTTAACTGAATAAGCGGTGCTGGGATTGTGTAATTCCGACCTCCCGCCCGGTTGCTGCCAGGGCGGGGGGTCTCTTTTTTCCCATCATGATGTAAGTGAGCCTGCTTAATATCCTGCGCTACGGGCGTTTTATTTTCAGGACCATCGCCAGGATAATTATCAGGGCCAGGACAACCGTTACCAGCAAGCCCAGTATCAAGTAAATGACCCAGACGGGCAGGTCGAAGGACTGATTGAAAGCAGGCAGGGCACCAATGCCCTGGGGCGGCGAGGAAGTCGGCGCGGGTTTGATTTGCAGCGGTATGGCTGTCTCCGGCATCGAGGCGGCGGGTGCGGAAGAGGGAGTTGCCGCTTCCGTTTTAATCGGGGCGGAAGGTGCCTGCAACGGTACCACCGGCGGTTCGACTGGCTCCGCCGGCTTCGTTTGCGTGGTAAAGACCCCCGTAGCGCTCCAGGCGCTGTACGTGTTGTCGCTGATAGCCCTGACCTTCCAGTAATAAGTCATCTCGTAATCGAGGCTGATATCGCACTGCCAGGCGTTGGTCGGGACGGCGTATGCTTCCAGACGGGTGATAACGGGATGGTTGAAATCAGCATCGGCGGCCACGAGCAGTTCATAGGCGGACGCTCCGGTGATGGCCGTCCATTGCAGTGTGGGCTTGACCGGCACGCCGCTGGCGCCGGGGGTGGGGCTTTCCGGCCTAAGCGCCATGACCTCGGTATCCAGAGCGGTAGTGAATGACCATTTCTCCGACCACGGACCGAGCACCGGCCCGCTGGCGCGAACGCGCCAGTAGTAGGTGGTGGCCGGTTCCAGGGCCGACAGGCGTACCGAGCTGGCGGAGGTGGTGCCTTCGAGCGAGGCGGGTACGGAAGCAAACTCGGAGGTATAATCGCATTGCCACTGATAGCTTGTGGCACCTTCCTGCGTTGGCCAGTCGAGGATGATATTCCGGACGGTACCTTCGTTAAGGTTACCGATGCCTGATGTCCGGTTGGCAGGCGCCGCCGGTACCACCGGCGCGGTCAACGTATCGTAAAAAGTCAGCAGTTCGGTGCTGGCGGTATCCACCGACCATATATGGTGGGCGTTCTGCCAGAGCCCTGATAACGTGGCGCCGCTGGGGAGATAGTGCGTTACTGTTTCGAACGTCGGGCCGGTGGTCAAAGCCGGATGGAGGCAACGCTCCAGGCCGCCGTCGGCTTTGGAGTTAGTGGCGTACAGGGTGCCTTCATTGGCGACGGCAATACGGTTGACCACTGCCCCGGCGGGTAGCGTAGCATCGATATTTGACCACCCGGTACCGGTGTCGATGGTAAAGCGGTGGACGCCGCCATCGGCGCTATCGCCCGCGGCGTAAACGTCGCGGTTTTTATTAAAGTTCGGATCGAAGGCAATATACGCCGAGCCGGACAGGGGCGGGGAGGTAGCGTCCCCAGGGAGAGGCCGGTAAGAGGTACCGTTATCGGTTGAGCAAAAGACCCAGCCAGCGGTGTTCCCGGCCAGGATAAGGCCGTCCTGTGTAAAGAAAGGCGAAACGGCCAGCGAGCTTAAGGGCTGATTGCCCACTGGCGTTCCTTCACTGTAAATAAAACCGCTGTTGGTAGTCAGGTATATCCTGCCCTGGCTGCCATCATAGCTGCCGACGAGGAAGGAAGTCTCGTTGATGATTACCCAGGTATCGATGTAAAAAGAGGTGCCGGTAGCGGGGTCGCGGGTGAAACGGTAGCGATAGTTCTGGCCGTCATCGTCCGATTGCCACACCGCGGGCTGTCCGTTAATTTCTCCGGCGACGAACACCGTCCGGATGTCAGTGCCGTAACAGGGCGGCAGGGCTACCAGCCTCAAGTTGTCCGGCCCTCCGGAACGGGTGGCGAGTATCCTCTCCCAGGTATTACCGGCGTCGCGGCTGCGCCAGAGGCTATACCCGCCGCCAAAGCTAAGCATAAAAAGCGTGTTATCCATAAGGTATTGGGGTGAAGGCGCCAGGTCGATAATAGCATCGACGGTGGCATCAATCAGGGAGGTCTGGTTCCAGGTATTGCCGGAGTCCAGGCTCACGGAAAGGGCGCTGCTGGCACCGCCGGTGGCGGCGTACACCCGACCCGTGGTGCCGAAATCCGGGGCCGCGAGAAGGCAGGTCAACGCGCCGCCGGAAGGTTCTTTGCGGCTTTTCGTCCAGTTAAGGCCGGCGTCGGTGCTGGTACAGGTCCGGGTGCCATCGGCTTCGCCGGCCATCAGAATGCTTGCGGGATAGTCGCCGAGGGCCACCAGCCCGGAAATATCGATGTTATTCATGCCGTATTTCTGGCCTGCGTTCAGGTCGGTCGCCGTTGAGTTGGCCGGTGCATCGGTATTTTTTATTTGATAAACGTCCCCTTCGCCGGTGCCGGCAGTTATGCCTGCGAAGAACAAGCTGTTGCCCGAGGCCGGGTCGGCGCTGTAGTTACGGGGGAAGGCCAGCGCGGCTGGGCCGGTTACCACAACGGGTGTCGGGGGTGCGGTATTATCTCTGTTCAATCTGGCAGTACCTATAGTGGCGTTCCAGTCGGCCTCGCCGATTTTGCTGGCCACCAAGGTATCCGTTTTATCGGTCATGACGGCGATAAGTTGCCGGTCCGAGGCATAATCTGGCGAAAAGGCGATAGCGTAGACGTCGTAGCTGCCGATATTGGTGTTCACCCACGCAGGGACAACACTCCCCTCGTCCAGGATGTAGACGCCGCCGTACTCGGAGTCGTCCGTGTCTCTGGTGCCGACGGCAATGAGGCCGTTATTGATGCCGGCAACATCCAGCGAGGTGATTTCCACCTGGCCGGTTCCGGCACCTCCGGGGTAGGGTGCCAGTGCCTCAAAGGACCTGCCGCCGTTGACGGAGCGACAGACCGCCGTAGCAGTAGCGTAGTAAATCCTGGAAACATCGCCGGGTGATACCGTGATGTCGATTATGGTGTCATTCACGTTACCGATACTTGACCAGCTCAAGCCGCCATCGGCAGACCGGTATAAAGTATTGGGCAGTCCCTGGACGCCAGCATAGAGGGTGCCGTCGCTGGCCGTGGCCAAACAGCGGATATCGGAGCCCCCAGCCAGCACCCAGTTACCTGCCTCCCCGTAGGTTGGAATGTTGACTTTTGTCCACCGTAACGGTTCGGGAGACGCCATAACCGGGGACGCATAATAGCCAGAGCCTAACAATATGGCTGGCAGAAAGAGGAAAAGAGTTCCCTTTGTTACGCTTTTTTTGATAGTAACTTTTGACACATGGCGAATTCTACTCCTTGAACAGCTTTGTGTCAATAATTTTTATGAAGTGTTTCCGGTTGAATCTGTCTCATGATGGGGTATATACTGGTAGCAGGCCGACCCCGGAAAGGTAATGAGTCATGAAAACTGACTTTCAGGAGATTGATGAAGGCGCTGACTACGTAGGTTATCGCGAGGCCTTCGATATTGTCGAGACCAACGTCCAGCCGGTGGGAGAAGAGGGGGTCCCTCTTGATGCCTGTATCGGCCGGATAGCCGCCCAGGACGTAAGAGCCTCGGTCAGCTATCCTTCTGTAGACGTCTCACTCAAGGATGGATTTGCGGTCAGATCGGCGGATATAGCGTATGCCGAAAAGCATCGGCCGGTACGCTTAAAAGTTACCGGTTCCGTCTTCGCCGGTGTCAGGTTCGATGGACAGGTGGTAGGAGGCGGTGCGGTGAAGATTTGCTCCGGTGCACCGATACCGGACGGTGCCGACGCGGTGGTATCCGGTGAGTTCTGCGAGGAAATCTCCCCGGAAGAGGTCAATATTCAGGCCGATGCCGGGCCGGGGCGGAATATCCTCCGCGCCGGTGGCGAGGTGGAAGCCGGCGAAGCCATTGTCAGAAAGGGCGAGAGACTTTTACCCGGTTGCCTGGGGCTGGCGGCGGCGGCCGGCCTTAACCAGGTACGGGTTTTCCAACAGCCTCGCGTGGCGGTTATCGGTGTTGGCGATGAAGTTGTCGCGCCGGGGGAGAAACTGCGTCCCGGCCAGCTCTATGCCAGCAACCTGGTTACCATGGAGTCCTGGCTGCGTTCTTTCGGTATTTCCAGTCTGACTTCCGTAGTCAAAGATAATGAAAAAGCCATCAGGGATGAGTTGTTCAAGAGCCGCCGTGATATTGACGCTATTTTAACGAGCGGGGGGGCCTGGGGCAGCGAGCGCGACCTTGTCATTGGCGTGCTGAACAAACTTGGCTGGCAGGAATTGTTCCACCATGTGCGTATGGGGCCGGGTAAGGGCATCGCCTTCGGACGGTGGGACGGCACGCCGGTGTTTTGCTTACCGGGCGGGCCGGCCAGCAACGAAATGGCTTTCCTGCAGCTGGCGCTGCCCGGGCTGCTGCTCATGGGTGGCGAGACCAGGCATCCCCTGCAGACTGTCCCCGCCAGGTTGACCGAGGATATTAAAAGCCGTCACCGCGCCTGGACGGAGTTCAAGGACGCGATAATAACCATGGATGATAGCGGTTGCTATACGGCGACGCTTTATAGAAACCGGAGCCGTTTGCAGGCGATTGCCAGCTCCAGCGGTCTTATCTGCGTTCCCGAGGGGAAAGAGTTGTTACGCAGTGGCGAGGTCGTCCCGGTGCAGATACTGGTGCCTAGGCTGGATGATTTATAAACGGCTTCATTAATTGTTCTCCCTTCAATTCCGTTTCAGGGGCGTAGCCGAAAGTACTTTTTTGCCCTGCGGGGCGCGCTCGTGGTATGATTTTCTACGGACATAAGTAAGTGGAGGTAGACCTTGGGAAGTACATCAGCGCAAAAAGCGGCGCGCGTCGCCGTTAAAAGGCATCAGAGGAATAAGTCCGTCCGCAGCCAGGTTAAAACCGATATCATCAAGGCGGAGAAATTGATATTTACCGGTGAGGCGGAAGCCGCCCGCGAGGCAGTGACGGCGGCGGTGAAAGCCCTGGACAAAGCCGCCGAGAAGAAGATACTCCACGGCAACAACGCCGCCCGGCGTAAAGCGAGACTGCTGAAAAAGCTGAATCAGATTAAAGAGCCGCCGGCGGCCGAGGCCGAACCCGAAGCCGCCTAGATATTAGCAGACAATTATTGTCATTGCGAGCCCTGATATTGTCGGGGCGTGGCAATCCCCATCTCTGTCTATGCTTTAGTCCGGGTATTATGAGCGTAGATTACCGTGTTATCTATTTAATCAGAAGAAGGGATAGCCTTGGCTTCCTGGACCTGCATATCCTCGCCGCAGCAGGTCAGCTTACCTTCACCGGCTTTGGTGCAGAGCGCCTCGGTGCCGCATTTTGCGCAGCGATATCTTTTACCTAATTGACTGGCCACTTTAAGACCTCCTGAAGACAGGGTTGATTACTGTTTCTGCTCCATGGGCTGGCCGCAGCAGGTGATGGTGCCGGTGCCGCCCTTGGTGATAATCATCTCGGCGCCGCACTTGGTACAGCGGTACCTTTTACCAACCTGATTTGCCATGTCTTATCACCCCTTCGAGATTATTTGCCTTTAATATTATAGGGCTAAAGGACAGGCGATGTCAAAGCTGAAGCTCCCCCATTTCGAACACCGGCCCGTCCTTGCATACCTGCTTTAGTCCCTTTTTTGTCTTTATGGTACAGCCGTAGCAGACGCCCGTCCCGCAGCCCATCATTATCTCCAGGGAAAGCT
>CAYWZO010000048.1:0-13839 GCA_964462865.1 uncultured Dehalococcoidaceae bacterium
TAACGGCTTCAACGAGCTATATAGCCGTGGCAGCCAGACCCGCAACATAAAATCAGAGGGGTCAGCGAGGAAAAGGTCGTATTCATCCTCTTTCATGAACTCTTGCTCGGCTATCTGGTTGCCGACATCGGGAGGAAGGTTGCCGCCGGGCCAGCGAATTTGGTTCGCGCCTATGGCCTCAAGAGCAGCTCCCGAGTCCCGGTTGGGGACAGCCCAGCCATCTGGTTCAAGGTCTGCCAATAGCTTTTTAAAGGCAGCTCTCCAGGCCGGTGCGTCATAATAGGCAGCGGAATAGGGGAGTCCGGTATATCTGCAGGCAAGCAACGGGACATCGAACAAAACCACCGGTACCCTATCCGGCACTTTCAGTTGCATAGCGTCGAAAATCCTTTTTTCTCTCTCCTGGTAAAGCTCTTCGACGGTTTTGCCGTGTCTCTTTTCGATTTCTTCTTTCAGTCTTTTTTCTTCTTCGATGAGTTCTTCTCTGGACTTGACTGTTGCCATCTCACACTCTCTTTCTCGATGCATTCTTGTTCAGGTCTCTTTCAGCCCATCTGTCCGCTAGGCGGTCGCCAATGAGTTTCAAATACCGAACACCTACATTACTTATGAGTGCCTTTCATATCGCTTGTTATACCAATTCTATATCCATCTCAGATCTCTAGGCAAGAAAAAGCTTTTCAGCCATCGGGTCACCAGTGATTTGTAATGCCGAAAAACATTGTTGAGACCACGCTTTTTTTTAACCCAACATTTCTCGGTTTAGTATAACCATATTCACCCCACAAGCACGCAAAATTGAAAGATATAAAAAAACATTCCAATTACATTGGGGGCAGGTTATAGCAGCTTTGCGATATATCATGTTCCCGGTGGAGTTCAACTCTAGCCCACGGGAGATGTTCTGATTTAAGATGGTGCTGTTTTTAGCGGGAAGGTAAAACTTCAACCTCACCATTATTGGATGCCGAACGATAGTCTATACTTTCTTACGCTTCCACCTGCCCCGCCAGAAATAGATTATATAAGCAATGGCACTCAAAGTAAAACCAATTACTATTGCCAACCGAACGCCATACACGCCCAGGCTCGTAAACTGCGATAGAAAGAAAGCCAGGGGCAACTGCACTATCCAAAGTGTTATCATACTGATAATCATCGGTGGCATAGTATCACCGGAACCTGATATACAATTTTGCATTAAATAGACAACCGCCATCCCCGAGTAACTAGCCGTGGCTATTCTTAAGAAAATGCTGCCCAGCCTTACCAGTTCGGGCTCGTTGTTAAAAAGGCCAATTATTTTCTCAGCCCATATCAGTAAGACTGCCGAAAATATTATCATAATACCTACCGCTAATCCTGTGGCCATCCAGCCACTCCGGCTGGCTTGTTTCGGTTGGCCTGCTCCCAGATTTTGCCCCACCAGCACACCGGCACCCCCGCCCAACCCCATATTTGGCGTGTTGATAAACATCTCTATTCTGGAAATCAAGCTATGAGCGGCTAAAGCTACCGTACCAAAGGGAATCATTAACCACGTCAGGATAAGGTCGCCGAAGGCTTTCCCCAGTCCCGTAACGGAAGAAGGAATGCCGATCTTCAATATACGCCACATGATTTTAAAGTCAGGGCGGAAGTCTCTGAACTTCAACCGCAGGCGAGTCTGTCCGGTAAAGAGGGCCCACAGGCAAATGAGCATCCCCAGGCCAGTAACGATGATATAAGTAATCGCCGCACCCTCGACACCCAGCCTGGGAAATACCCACCAGCCAAGGACGAGAAAGGGGCAAAGGGCGGCATTTACAAACCTGATAAAGACAGCTATTTTCATCGGAGTTATCGTATCTCCTGCGGCCTGCATGAGGGAAAAAGACGTTATCCAGAAGGCCTCAGTCCACAATCCGGCTAACACGATACGTAAGTATTTGACGCCTTCAGCTATAGCGTCAGCCTCGAGGTTATAAAAGTTGAATATTTGCCTCGTAAACAGGATACCTATCAGGGCCACAATGGCACCAAAGATAGCACTGATGACCAGGGCCTGGCTGGCAATATGATTAGCCATAGCATCATCACCCGCACCAATAAAGCGAGCTACCATGGCCTTTTCTCCCACGCTGAAGCCTGATTTTATCATCACCACCAGCGCTACAACGAAACCGCCAACGCCCACTCCTGCAATAGAGGATGTCCCCAGCTTCCCCAGCCATATCATTTCCAGGATTTGATTCACTGACCAGAGTGCGCCGAGCACAATTATTGGCCAGGATATCATTAATACATTTTGAACAATATTGCCTTTTGTCCAATCCTTATTCAAGCTAGCCCTGTTCCCTGGAGAACCATCTGCTTCTACCAGAATATATAGTTAATTTCTTTTCACCGATATTCACAGCAGAGTAATAGGCAGACCAGAAGGAATTACTATCTATAGATTATAGTCTGATAAATACCGGGGCTCAACTTTTTGAATATTTGTTCGGTTCATATATAGAACTGACAAGAAGGCGTTCAAAATTGAGGATGACTCGCTTGCAATATCAAATAGGTTGCAGCAAAAGCCCATCGCTGGCTTTTCTCTCGTCAACCTTCCAAGCAGGCTGTCGCGGGTTCGAGTCCCGTCTCCCGCTAAATAGTGACAGACAGTCCACCACACGTCCGGTGCCCGGATTCAACCATTCCACTATATCAGGTGAAAAATGTTATAATCGAACTTGAAGCAGTATGAGCATCGAGTTTAATCTCCCGCCCTTTTTCCAGCCGCTGGCTGATAACGCCAGTATCGTAAGTGTTAGCGGGCGTACCGTCGGTGAGTGCCTCGAAGGCCTGGTGAAAAAGCACCCGAGATTAAAATCCAAAATATTTACCGCTAAAAGCGAGTTGCTTAAAGGTCTTAACATCTTCATCAACGGCCAGAACGCCAGTCCCAGGCCGCTGGCCAGGCCGGTACATGACGGCGATAAGCTCCATATCACTTATATCGTGATGGGGGGCTGAAAGAGCAACGCAGTCAAATTTATCAACAGGAGAAGACCGTGGCTATAAATACCGGAAAATCGCTTAGAGTTAATCTTTCCAGCGGCAGAATAGCGACGGAATCCGTCCCGGAATCTATCGCAACAGACTTTATCGGGGGCAGGGGTTACGGCATCCGGTACCTTTATGATGAATTATCCCCCGGTACCGACCCTCTCGGGGAGGGGAACAAGCTGCTGATGATTACCGGACCGCTGGCAGGCAACACGGCCCAGGGAGTTTCCCGCTGGATGGTCTGCTGCAAGAGCCCGCTAACGGGCGCCTTCGCCCGTTCCGTATGCGGGGCGGACTTCGGGGCGTGGCTGAAATTCGCCGGGTACGAAATTATTATCATCGAAGGAAAGGCCGAGAAGCCGGTATATCTTCACCTGACCAATAAGAGCTGTAAAATTCTCGATGCCCGTGAAATCTGGGGCAAAGAAACCAGAGAGACCCAGGCGTGGCTGGTGGAGAACCACGGCCGGAACACGCGCACAGCCTGTATCGGTCCGGCTGGAGAGAAACTCGTCAAGTACGCCGCCGTGGTTAGCGACCGCCGCACCGCCGGGCGTTGTGGCACCGGTACGGTGATGGGCTCAAAAAACCTTAAAGCCGTGGCCGTTACGGCACAGCGTAAAATCAACCTGGCCGACCCGGATACTTATAACAAACTGGCCGCGGAACAGGTTAACATCATCCGTAATAACGGCGGTTTTAAAAACCATAAAGAATGGGGTACCACCAGCACCCAGGATATCACCAATTCCATCGGCATCTATCCCGTCCGTAATTTCCGCTACGGGCAGCATACCGATTATGAGAAGTTATCCGGAGAAGCTTACCGCCGCTTCAGGACAGGTGATATGGGCTGTTATTCCTGCCCGGCGCGGTGCGGCAAGGTGCATACCGTTACCTCCGGTATTTTCGCCGGGGCCCACAGCGAAGGGCCGGAATATGAGTCAATCTGGGCGTTCACCGGTCCGATTGAAAGCAACAGTATCGAGGCCAGCATCGCCGCCGACCAGCTTTGTGACGACCTCGGTCTGGACACCATCAGCACGGGCAACTGTATCGGTTTCGCCTATGAGCTTTATGAAAAAGGGCTCTTGAAAAAAACGGACACCGACGGCCTGGAACTTATATATGGCCAGCCTGAACCGATGATTGCCCTGGTAAAAAAGATCGGTCGGCGCGAGGGCATCGGCGACCTGCTGGCCGAAGGCACAATGCGGGCGGCAGCCACTATAGGCCAGGGGGCGGATATTGCGGCGATACATGTTAAAGGCCTGGAATTACCTGCCTATGAGCCGCGCGGGGCGAAATCGCAGGGCTACAACTACGTTACGGCCAGCATCGGGGCCAGCCATTGCTACGGTTATGCCGCCCAGGATGTCTTTGGGGCGCCTATCCCCAGGCCGACAGACCGCTTCTCCGAGGCCAATGCTGATATCGTCATCTTCAATCAGGATGGTGCTGCCTGGAAGGAAACAGGGATTCTCTGCGCTTTTTCCGGCGGCTGGGGCTGGGTACCTACGCTGTGCGGTAAAATGCTGGCGGCGGCGCGGGGCATCGACCGTTTGGCGGACAATGATTATTTGATTAAAGTCGGTGAGAGGATGTTTAACCTGGAACGGGCTTTTAACTTTCGCGAGGGGTTCGGGCGGAAGCAAGATACCCTGCCACGGCGGATGCTCACCGAGCCGCTCCATACCCGGAAGGCCCCCGGGGAAGGACAAATGGTGAGTCATCAGGATGAATTTTTAGATAAATATTATCAACTGCGCGGTTGGTCCCAGGAAGGTATTCCTACCACGGAAAAGCTGAAGGAATTGGGACTGGACTTTGTGCTGAAAGACATGAAATCTAAGTCGTAGGGAGAAGAAATCAACCGTCCCGGATTAAGATAGATATTCAGCCCGTTAGAATTCAGCGGATTTTAGAGCAGACCTCTCAACCTCGGGTCAAGAGCGTCCCTCAAACCGTCGCCGACCATGTTAAAGGAAAATACCACCAGGAAGATACAGATACCGGGCGCGAAGCATAGCCAGGGGTTGGTCTGCAAGTAGACGTAACTCTCATTTACCATCGAACCCCAGGCAGCCGTCGGCGGTACAATGCCAATTCCCAGGAAACCCAGGGCGGCCTCGGCCAGAATCAGGGTCCCCAGCTGCATCGTCATCAGGACGATAAGGGGCGGAAAAGCGTTGGGTAAAATATGCCGGAGCATGGCGCGCATCCGGCTGGCGCCCATGGCTACCTCGGCCATGATATAATCATTCTGTTTCAGGCTTAAGGTGAGACCGCACATCACCCTGACGTATCCGGCCAGGGTACCGATACTCAAGGCGATGATGACATTCCGGAGACCGCTACCTAAAATGGCCGATAAAAACATCATGAGGATTAAACCGGGAAAACACATCAACGTGTCCACGGCCCTCATGATGATGATATAGAAAAGACCTCCTGCATAACCCGCCAGCATGCCCAGCGAAATACCGATGACGGACGCGACCGTTACCGTTATAAAACCCACCATCAGGGCTATCCTGGAACCATAAATCACCCGGCTCAAGTTATCCCGGCCGATACGGTCGGTACCGAGCCAGTGCTGGGAACTGGGCTGCTCCAGCGACATGCCGGTAGCTATCTGATACGGGTCGTAAGGGGCTATAAAAGGGGCGAAAATAGCGGTAATAACTACCAAAAGCAGAATGGCCAGCCCGACGACGACGACCCAGCGTTTTAAAAATACCCTGATAAAACGGTGCATCTCGCTGACACGCGGGGCTATCTCCTGAAATTCTATGGAATCGGTTGACTTAACGGCCATTTGATATCATATCTCCTAGGTGTAACGTATCCTGGGGTCAATCCAGGTGTAAGACAGGTCAACCAGCAGGTTCACAAACAAAATTACCGTGCCGAATATCAGGGCCAGGTCCTGGACGACGATGTAATCCTGTCCCTGGATGCTGGTCACGAACAGCCTGCCCATGCCGGGTATGGAGAATATCGTCTCGGTAATCACCGAGCCGGCAAACACAAAGCCAACGCCCATACCGATTAAAGTAACGACCGGGATAAGGCTGTTTTTCATGGCGTGTTTTAAAATGATGACGCGCTCCGTCAAACCCTTGGACCAGGCGGTGCGGATATAGTCCTGGCGGATAATCTCGAGCATGCTGGAGCGCATCTGGCGGGCGTTCATCGCCAGCCCCAGCGCCGACGTGCATAGTGCCGGCAGGATTACCAGCTTAATACTCTCTCCGAAATTTTCCCATGGTAGAACCAGGCCGTTAAAGGGTAGCCAGTGTAATTTCATACCGAAGATATATATCAGGAAGATACCCAGCAGGAAACTCGGCAGGCACACCAGGACAACGCTTAAAGGAGAAACGATGTTGTCCAGCCATCTGCCCCGCCGGATAGCCGCCAGCATACCTATCGTGATGCCCACCGTGATGCTGATGCACATGGATAGCGTTCCCATGTAAAGCGTAAGGGGGACACGTTGGGACAGGATTTTATTGACTCTATCCCCGTAAAACAATGACTCACCCAGGTCCCCGCGCAGCACGCTGGAAATCCAGTCGAAGTATTGGAAAACCAACGGCTTATCCAGACCGTGTTCATGGCGGAGGAACTCAATCTGCGTTTCGTCCATGTTGCCTGTGTTGATGACAAACATCGTTATCGGGTCCATAGGCAGCAACCGCATCACGAAGAAAACGAGTATTGTCACCAATACTAGCACGATAAACGCCTGGAACAACCGCCGGATGATAAACGATGTCATTTCTCAAACCTCGGCAGATACACAAAAACTCCCTAAATAATATAACACACTACCCACCGTAAAATCATGTCTTATTTTGCGGGAAATTTCGTCTATTATCTGTCTGAACGCTTTAAGGTTTGTTACAGCGCGCCGGGTGACGCACCGCGGTTGCCTTTACGTCGATACGCCACCCGGTTATTACTTATTGTTACTTAGTTTTTTCGGTCCAATCTTCCCAACAATACCAGTTAGAACCCCATTCTTCGGTAAGCATTTTGGTGTGGTAGGCTATGCCCGGGAGGTTATTGTAGATTAGGGAGTAAGGAATGATGAAGAGAGAGATACAGAGGGTATGATTGCTGTACTCCTGTATCATCTCTCTCATGATGTCTGCGGCGGCTTCGTAGGTGGGGTACGTGCTAGCCTGTTCACTTAGTTCCAGTAATTTCGGGGTTTTATAGAAATTGGTGTATTTGAAGTTCAGCGGCCTGGAGCCCATCTGCCAGACGATCTCGTTGTTGTCTCGGTTCAGCGGCATCAGGACCAGGGCAAGGTCGTCAAAGCCGGTTACCGAGTAGATTTGGCTATAGTAGCGGGCGGTATCGGACACGTCCAGGGCACAATCGATGCCTGCCGCCTTGAGGTACCCCTGGACGGCAGCGGCCGTAACGGCATCCCGCGGCTGGGTGAGAAGCGTGGCCTTGAAACCATCGGGATAGCCAGCTTTATTGAGCAGCTCTTTGGCTTTTGCCACGCTGAACGGGTGGGGGTCCTGGTGCGGGTCGGCCAGAGCACCCGGCGCAGTTAGCTGGGTGAGGGGGATATATTTACCGTAGCCTACCAGGTTCGCCAGCTCGGGGCGGTTGATAGCGTACTCCACCGCCGCCCGGACATCCTCGTTGTGGTAAGGTTTGCTCGGGTCGCCGGAGTTGAAAAGTATGAAATTGGCGATGCCGCCGGCATACCAGTTAACGCCGAACCCCTTCTTCTCCAGGTCGACGGCCGTGGGTGCGATGTTGGCGTTGCTCCACCAGACATCGGCGTCACCGGACTGAAGCAAAGCCGAGGCTACCATGGTGTCCGGAATAATCTGAATGGTCACGTTCTTGATATAAGGCTGGCCGGTCCGCCAGTAGTCGTCGTTCCTGGTAAATTTGAGATAAGAATCACGCTTGTAGTCTACCAGCTTGTAAGGACCGGTCCCTACGGGGTTAGAGCGGGCCCAGATTTTCCGGGCATCAGCGGTGGTTCCCGATTTTTCATAGGCCGTGGGCGAGATCATTTGCGTGGATGCCATTATCGTCATGGTCGTGATGTCGTAGTGGTTCAAGTTCAGCCGGAGGGTATAGGGATCAAGAACGTCCATCGAATCGATATAGGTATAGTATTGTTTCTGGGCGTCCTTATTGAGCTGGCAGTTCCACTTGACTGCCTCGGCGTTGCACGGGGTGCCGTCATGGAATTTGATGCCTTTGCGGATGTGCAAAGTAAAAGTATTGGCCTTCTGGTCGATTTCCCATGACTCGGCGACGACTCCCTGATTCTTACCGGTTACCGAATTAAGGGTCCATAATGTTTCCATCGTATAAACACCGGCATAGTTATCATTAGGGCCCATTTCCGGTGGATAGCCCAGTATCGTCGGGCTCTGGTTCATGATACGCACGATGGAGCCCTGCACCTTGGGCCCGGCCGAGACGGGAGCGGTGGTGGCAGCCGGGGCGGGAGCTTGAGTGGCTCCAGCGGTCGGGGTCGAAGCTACGATGGTCTGACCTGCCGACGGCGCCGATGTCGGCGCGCCCGGGGCGGGTGCCGTGGTGGCGGCTTCTTCACCGCAACTGGCAATAAACAGAGTGCTTGCTAAGATAATTGCTAGAAGTATAAATAATATTTTTTTCAATACTACTCACCTCTCATAATATTTTTTTCCCTGTAATACCGAGAAACCCTCATCCACTCATAGGCCACCCCCTTCTATCTCATTTAAATACATGTTTGATGATAACAGGCGAGAATTTTCATGTGCTTGTGATATTAACTTAGCTTTTCCTATTATCATAGTATCGTGTAAAGATAAATATCAATACCGAAAATAGGGTATATTAAAAAATTCGCCTTATTGAGAGGTACTTTCGAATATCGGCGAGGCATTGTCAATTAATCATTTTGTATATTATAACACATGCTGTCAAGCAATGAATCAAGCACTGATATTAACGTTTAAATGATATAATATTGCCTTGTTTCTATCTTCCAGACCGTTAATTCATATTGAAAAAATATTCATACTAATGCTAGAATTGAAAAACCTTAAACAATGTGAAAAACGATTTCATATTTTAGCATAAATTCAATCAAGGAGCGTATAGAAAAAAATGGAGACTAAGTATGCCCAGTTTAAAAAATGGCCTTACCCGGTCAACTACGGCAAGGAAAATGAAATATCCGCCGATGTTTTAATCATTGGGGGCGGCATCGCCGGCTGCCATGCGGCCATCAGCGCCGTGAAGCGGGGGGCTAAAGTAGTGGTTGCCGAGAAAGGGACCGTGTTGCGCAGCGGTGCCGGTGGCGATGGGGTCGACCACTGGCATCTGGCCTGTACCAACCCGTGTTCCAAGATTACTCCGGAAGAAATGATGGACATGCTGAAATCCACCTGGGGCGAATGGGGATACGGTGAGTTCGGTAACGGCATCGCCGCCTATATTTCCGCTAGAGAAAGTTATGACGCCATGCTCGATATCGAGAAAATGGGCGTCAACGTCAGGGACGTGGAAGACAAATTCGTGGGGGCGCCTTTCAGAGACGAAAAGACCAAGCTGCTTTTTGCTTACGACTATGATAATAAATTCACCATCCGCGTCCAGGCCGCCAATGTCAAGCCGGCGCTTCAAAAAGAAATGAAGCGCCTTGGGGTTACCATCTGCGACCGTATCATCGTGACCAATCTACTCACCGAAGGCGGCCAGTCAGGCAACCGGGTCATCGGCGCCATGGGTGTCAACATGCACACCGGTGAGTTCTATATTTTTAAAGCCAAGGCCACCATCATTTCCACCTCCAAGCCGAATGGTATCTGGATGTTCTCCACCGAGCAGAAAGGCGGGGCCGCCCTGCAGGAGCCGAACCTGACGCCGGAAGGTTTTGCCGCGATGTGGGATGCCGGCGTCGAACTGGCCATGATGGAGGGCAGCGGCACCCGGATGCAAAGCGGTGGCTTCAGCTACTTCATGTATTCCACGGGTAACTCCCATAACACCTGGTTCGCCTGCACCCTGGTGGATGCCGATGGCAAGGAAATCCCCTGGGTGGACAGGAACGGCAAAGTCCTGAAGACGGTGGAGGAGCGGTATCACTGCGCTCCGGGACAGCGCGCCTTTGTGTATGACGGGCCACGCCTCACCCCAGACCTCCCCGAACGCATCGCTAAAGGCGAATTTAAGCTGCCCCTCTACGCCGATTTACCCGGCATGCCGGAGCACGAGCGCCGGGCCATCTGGGGCCTGATGGTCGGCAACGAAGGCAAGACCCGCATCCCGATCTACTGGACCTTCCAGAACTGGGGATTCGACCCGGATAAAGACATGCTCCAGGCTACCGTCCAGCCCCCTGACCTTTACACCTGGGGCGCCTGGTGGAAGGGCTACGGCGCACGTCATTACCGGGGCATGGCGGGAGGCGGCCCGGTCTTCGACTGGGACCTCAAAACGAACCTGCCAGGTCTTTACGCCGCCGGCTCGACGTTGCTCTGCGGCGCCAATCATTCCGGGTCGGCCTCGACGGGCAGGTACGCCGGACGCAAAGCGGCTAAATATGCCCAAACAGCCAAAGAGCCGGTCATCAGCCGCAAACAGATTGACGCCGAGAAAGCCCGCGTCTACGCCCCGGTCAACCGCAGGGATGGGATAGGCTGGAAAGAGCTTAAAATGGGGCTCGTCCGCATCATGCAGGATTACTGCGGCGAATATAAGAACGAAGAGGTCTTACAGACGGGCCTGAAATGGCTTAAAAGTATGAGAGAGAGCGAAATAGCCTCGGCTTATGCCCGGAACCCTCACGAGCTGGGGCGCACGCTGGAAGCAATAGCGCAGGTCACTCTGAACGAAGTCATCATCGAAGCGACGCGCGCCCACAAGGCCAGCAGCCGTCCCCTAGATTTAAAGCGGCTGGACTATCCCCAGATGGACCCGCCGGAATGGCAGAAATATATGACCATCCGGCAGGAAAACGGCCAGATAAAGACCAGCGATTTACCTTTAAATTACTGTCTCCTGCCGCCCAACGCCCCGACCTATGAAGAAAATTACCGGAAACACTGCGAGTCCTAGGAACTCCCATATTTTACTATTAAGGAGAAAGAACATGGCAGACGCTGTTTATATGACGCCCAACCCCGCCACCCCGAACCAGTGCGTGGTGATTGACCCCAAACTCTGCAAAGGTTGCAACCTCTGTATCGAGGCCTGCCGTATGGATGTGCTGCTTCCCAACCTGGAGAAAGGCAAACCGCCGGTGGTGGTCTATCCCGACGAATGCTGGTTCTGCGGCGATTGCGTCCAGAACTGCCCCATCCCCGGGGCCATTACCATGGATTTCCCGATGAACCAGCGTGTGGGTTGGAAACGGAAGGCCACCGGCGAGTTTTTCCGCATCGGCATGAAGAACCCGCCGCCGCCGGTCACCCGCCCGCCGGTAGGATGACTTATCTATTTTATAATCAGGAGGCTCTGATGGCGAAAGAAAAAGTGTATGCCGTCCCCAATGTGCCCACGCCAGGCCAGCCGGTGATATTCACGGATAAATGCAAGGGCTGCAACCTGTGCGTGGAAGTCTGCCCGGTGGACGTCTATATCCCTCACCCCGAGAAGGGCAAAGCGCCGATTATCCTGCACCCCGAGGAATGCTGGTACTGCGGCTGCTGTGTGGACGCCTGCAACATCGAGGGCGCCATCAAGTTCAACTGGCCTTTGCAGCAGCGTGGCTACTGGAAGAACAAAGCTACCGGTAAAGTTACCCGGGTATAGTCCATCAACGGGTTATTCTTGATGATTACGCGGAGGTCAAACGATGACAACGTTCCATGAATTCCTGGAAAAAGAGGGCCGTGCGCCTGCCTGGCCATATCCCATCAAATACGACAAAGAGCAGGAAATCGAGACAGACGTCCTGGTGCTGGGCGGCGGCATCGCCGGGTGCTGGGCGGCCATCAGCGCCGCTAAAAAGGGCGTGAGAGTGGCCCTGGTGGAAAAAGGGGCCACTATCCGGAGCGGCAACGGCGGGCCGGGCTGCGACCACTGGTGCGATACGCCCACCAATCCTTTATCTAAAGTCAATCCCGAAGATTGGGCGCAGCGGCTGGCAGGCGCGCCGTACGCCAACGGCATCGGCCGGGAGATACAGTGCCGGGAAAACTACGATACTCTCCTGGAACTGGAAAAAATGGGCGGCAAGATACGGGACACGGAAGGAAAATACCGGGGCGCCGAGGGATACGACGATGAGACAAAATTGATGATATCGCCACGCTTCAACCCCTTCCATGATACCAACACCGTTATTCGCGTCTGGGGAACGACCTTCAAACCGGCTTTGAAAAAAGAGTGCGAGCGCCTGGGTGTGAAAATCTACGACCGCGTTATGGCCACCAGCCTGCTGAATGAGGGCGGCAAACAGGGTGGCCGGATTATCGGGGCGACGGGGGTCAACGGCCGGACCGGCGAGTTCATGATTTTCAAGGCCAGAGCCACCATCCTCGCGATGGCAGGGGCCGGCTCAATCTGGATTTTCAATACCGAGCTGGCCGGATGCTCCACCATGGGTTCACGGAACCAGTCAGGCGACGGCATCGCCATGGCCTGGAAGGCCGGTGCCGAGCTAGTCCTGATGGAAAAATCGGGCGTTTTACGCATCGCCGGGGGCTACAAGCACAAATGGTACACGGGCGCCGGCGATGCCAGCTATGAAAACGTCGTCATAGTGGATGCCGACGGCAAAGACCTCGGGACGGTCACCGAGCCGGGCTGGGGCCGGAAATCGCAGATGGCCGATAGGAGCGGGCGTACCGGCCCGTGGGCAGACATCCGCGCGGGCGTGCTCAAAGGGGAATACGCCCTGCCTTTCTACGGCGATTTCCCCGCTATGAAAGACATCGAACGCAAAGTCACCTGGAATCTGATGCTGGGCGAGGAGTCGACCACCAGGATTATTACCAGCACCTACGAGGCAGCCGGTTTCAACCCGGCCAGAGACGTACTCATGAACTACAACCTCATTGAAGGGATGAGTCTGCCGCAGTGGCGTGAGACCAGCGGCAGCGGCCTTATCATTGACTGGGACCTGAAGACCAGCCTGGACGGCCTTTATGCCGCGGGGATGCAGCTATTTTCGCCCGGTGACCACAGTTTCGCCGCCGCTACCGGCCGCTATGCCGGAAGAAAAGCGGCCGACTTCGCCCGGCAGACCGGCCAGGCGGAAATATCTAAAGAGCAGCTCACCGCCGAAAAGGCCAGGGTATATGCGCCGGTCAGTAGGAACGAAGGCGTGGACTGGAAAGAACTGCATGCCGGCATCGCCCGGACGATGCAGTACTTCTGCTCCGAATACAAAACCGAGTCGCTTTTCAAGATGGGGCTGGACTCGCTCCGCGAAATCGAGGAGAAGTACGTGCCCCGTTTATGCGCCCCCGACCCGCATAAACTGGTACGCAGCCTGGAGGACTTGAGCATGCTGACCCATGCCCGGATAATTCTGAACGCCTCGCTGGCGCGTAAGGCGAGCAGCCGGCCGCTGGACTTCCAGAGAATCGACTACCCGGAACTGGACCCGCCGGAGTGGGCCAAGTTCATTACCGTCAGCCTGGAGAACGGCCGGGTGAGAAGAGGCGAGCGCCCGCTCGACTACGCCGGCAATCTCAAAGCAAATTACGAAGCCCACAATAAAGACTACCAGGGCGTTTACCGGGGATAGGCGAAAAGAGGCTCTGGATAACTCTGGAAGGGGGCGATGCCCCCTTCTTTGTTGGCCATCATTTCGGAAGGTAT
>CAYWZO010000049.1:0-13803 GCA_964462865.1 uncultured Dehalococcoidaceae bacterium
CGCCCCCGGCGGCCGTTATCGATGAGGGAGTCCACGGCCTCCTGGAGCATGCGCTTCTCGTTGCGGATAATAATCTCCGGCGCGCCGATGTCGATGAGGTGGCTCAGCCGGTTGTTGCGGTTGATGACGCGGCGGTATAAATCGTTGAGGTCGCTGGTGGCGAAGCGCCCGCCGTCCAGCTGCACCATGGGGCGCAGGTCGGGCGGCAGCACCGGCAGCACGGTGAGTATCATCCACTCCGGCTTGTTGCCGCTGTTGCGAAAGGCCTCGACGACCCTTAGTTGCTTGCTGGCCTTCTTGCGCCGCTGGCCGGAGGAAGACTGCGTCTCCTGGAGGAGGTTGTTGCGTATCTCGTCCAGGTTGATGTCCTTCATAATCTGCAGGATGGCCTCGGCGCCCATGCCCGCCTCGAAGCAATCGGGGTATTTCACGGTAAGCTCGTGATACTGGCCCTCGGAGAGGAGCTCCTTGACATGTAGCTCGCGGATTTTCTCCGTTTCCAGGGCCAGCTCCTCTTCCAGCTTGGCCTTATCATCGGCGTACTGGCCGCGAACCTTGTTGACTTCCTCCACCCCGGCCCCGGCCGCTTCCATCTCGGCGACCTGGGCATCCAGGGCGGTCTGGCGCTCCTCGATGGCCTGGCCGGTGGTCTCCTCAAGCTGGCGGATGGTCTCCTTGCGGGCCTCTTCATTTATCTTGGTAATAATATACTGCGAAAAATAGAGGACGTGCTCCAGCGAGCGCGGCGAGAGGTCGAGCAGCAGCCCCAGGCGCGAGGGGATGCCCTTGGCGAACCAGATATGGCTCACCGGGCAGGCCAGCTCGATGTGCCCCATGCGTTCCCGTCTCACTTTAGCGCGGGCAACTTCAACGCCGCATTTGTCGCAGATGACGCCCTTGTAGCGGATTCGCTTGTATTTACCGCAGTAGCATTCGAAGTCCTTGGTCGGACCGAAAATCCTCTCGCAAAAAAGGCCGTCCCTCTCCGGTTTGAGCGTGCGGTAGTTGATGGTTTCCGGCTTGGTTACCTCGCCGTAGGACCAGCTCCTGATTTGCTCCGGTGAAGCCAGTGAGATCCGGACCGCATCAAAATCGTTAATCTCGAACATCTTCTTCTACCTCTCTCCATTGTGGTTCGGCGCTTTCTTTGACTTCTGCTTCCAGCTTATTGGCTTCCTCCATGGTCTCTTCGGCCGAAGATATTTTCGTTTCTTCTTCATTGATAACTTCAAGGGCCAGCCCCAGGCTCTGCAGCTCTTTAACGAGCACTTTGAACGATTCCGGCACGCCGGGCTGGAGAATATCATCACCTTTGATGATTGACTCGTAGGCCTTGGCACGGCCGGTGACATCGTCGGACTTAATGGTCAGCATTTCCTGGAGGTTATGAGCGGAGCCATAGGCCTCCAGCGCCCAGACCTCCATTTCCCCGAAGCGCTGCCCGCCGAACTGGGCCTTGCCGCCCAGCGGCTGCTGGGTAATCAGGGAGTACGGTCCGGTAGAGCGGGCATGCACCTTATCTTCCACCAGGTGGATGAGTTTCATCATGTAGATATTACCGACGGTCACCGGCTGGTCGAACGGTTCGCCGGTACGCCCGTCGTGGAGGATGACTTTACCGTAGGTGGGCGGCGCGAAACGGCCTTCGGCGTTGACTTTTTCCACCACCTTTTCCAGTTTCTCCGGGGAAAGATTGCGGGCGGGGATATTGAGCTCTTCAAGCCAGAGCCGCAGGCCGATGTCTCTGGCCCGGCCCGGCATGGCTTCATTGAAAACCGCCTCTCCATCATAGCCGTGGCTCTTTACCCACGCCTTGGCAATGTCCTGTTTATAGGGTGTTTTTTCTTTAACGGGGTTGGGGTCGGCGGCGCCGGACTGCTGGACTATCCAGGCACGGCAGAGCGCGTCCTCGATGGCGGTATCGTCGGCGCCGTCAAAGACCGGAGTCAGTGCCCGGAAGCCGAGCAGCTGGGCGGCCCAACCGAGGTGGGTCTCCAGCACCTGGCCGATATTCATACGCGAAGGGACGCCGATAGGGTCGAGGATGATGTCGATGGGGGTGCCGTCGGGCAGGAAGGGCATGTCTTCCTTGGGGGCGATGATAGAGATGACGCCTTTGTTACCGTGGCGGCCGGCCAGTTTATCGCCGACCGAAACGCGGCGCTTCTGGGCTATCCAGACCTGCACCCACTGGTTGACGCCAGCGGGCAGGTCATCGCCGCCGTTTTTGCTCTCTTTCTGCCGGTTATAGACCTTGACGTTAATCACCTTGCCCCATTCGCCATGGGGGACCCGCAGCGAGGTGTCTTTGACCTCCCTGGCCTTTTCACCGAAGATGGCACGCAGGAGTTTTTCCTCGGCGGATAGCTCGGTTTCGCCTTTGGGGGTGATTTTCCCCACCAGAGTGTCGTCCGGCCTGACCTCGGCGCCGATGCGGATGATGCCGGTCTCGTCCAGTTCGCGCAGGCTTTCCTCGCCGACATTGGGTATATCCCGTGTGATTTCTTCCGGTCCCAGTTTGGTATCACGTGACTCTACTTCGTGCTTATTGATATGAATGGAGGTGAACATGTCCTCTTCCACCATGCGGCTGGAAAGGATGATGGCATCCTCGAAGTTGTAGCCTTCCCAGCTCATGAAGGCGACGGTCACGTTCTGACCGAGGGCCAGCTCGCCGTTTTCCGTGGCGGAGCTATCGGCCAGCACCTGGCCGGCCTCGACGCGGTCGCCTTTACTTACCAGGGGACGCTGGTTGATGCAGGTGCCTTGGTTGGTACGGACAAATTTTTGCAGGGGATACTCTTTTTGATTGCCGTCATCTTCCGTCACGATGATGTGATACTTGGTATTGAATTTATCATCGATGCTGCCGGAAATCTCGGTCACCACGCCGTCCCTCTCGGCGAAGACAACCTGCCGGCTGTGCTTGGCAGCCTCCGTCTCCATGCCGGTGGCCACCAGCGGCGCCTGTGGGCGTAGCAACGGCACTGCCTGCCGCTGCATGTTGGCCCCCATCAGGGCGCGGTTGGCATCGTTATGTTCCAGGAACGGCGTTAAGGCCGTGGCAACGCTGACCACCTGTTTGGGGGTAACGTCCATCAACTCTATCTTTTCGGGGGACTCCAGCAGATAGCCGTCCGCCAGCCTGGCCTCCACTCTTTTGTCCTTGAACTGGTTGTTCTCATCGAGCGGGGCGTTGGCCTGGGCGATGGTGTATTTGTCCTCTTCGTCCGCCGGGAGATACACGATTTCGTTGGAGACAAAGGGCACGACTTTTATCTTCCTGGACTTTAATATGGCTATTTTTTCTGCGGTTTCCGGTGTAATGATTTCACCGGCGGCCACAAGAGTCTTGCCTTTTTCATCGAGCACATCTTCCGTGACCGTTCTCCCGGCCAGGTGCTCATCTTTGTTACGGATTTCTTTAAGCACCCTGCGGTAAGGCGTTTCGATGAAACCGTACTCGTTGACAATGCTGTAGGTAGCCAGCGAGCCGATGAGGCCGATGTTCGGCCCTTCCGGCGTCTCGATGGGGCAGATGCGCCCGTAATGGGAGAAGTGGACGTCGCGCACCTCGAAACCGGCCCGTTCTCGGGAGAGCCCGCCCGGGCCCATGGCCGAAAGGCGGCGCTTGTGTGTCAGCTCCGCCAGTGGATTGGTCTGGTCCATGAACTGCGAGAGCTGCGAACCGCCGAAGAACTCCCTGACAGCGGCGACGATGGGACGGATATTGACCAGGGCGCTGGGGGTTACCGCCTCGGTGCCGATAATGCTCATCCGCTCCCGGACGACCTGTTCCAGGCGCAGGAAACCGATGCGGAACTGCGTCTGGACAAGCTCACCAACGGTGCGGACGCGCCGGTTGCCGAGATGGTCGATGTCATCGCCGCGGTCCCGCCCGTTGTTAATCAGGATGATGTGCCGGATGATTTCGATGATGTCCTCCCGGGTGAGGGTACGCTCTTTAAGGCTGACGCTAAGGCCCAGTCTCTTGTTCAGCTTGTAGCGGCCGACGGTACCCAGGTCATAGCGTGACGAATCGAAGAACAGGTTCTTAATCAGCTTCCGGGCGTTGTCGAGGGAAGGCAGCTCACCGGGATGCAGCTTTTTATAGATATCCAGAAGGGCTTCCTTTTCATCTCTTATCAGGGGCTCACGTTCCATGGTGGTGACGATAAAGTCGTATTCCGAGCCCTTTTCCTCTTTGTGGAAAAGCTTGAGCAGCTCGTCGTCGCTGCCGTAGCCGATGGCGCGCAGGAGGGTGGTGATGGGGATTTTCCGTTTGCCATCGATTTTAGCCGAGACGATGTTCCGGTTGCTGGTCTCGAACTCCAGCCAGGCGCCGCGGGTGGGGATGAGCTTGGCCTGGCAGAGGCGGCGGCCGGAGACAGGGTCTTCCTCGGCGGTGAAATAAACGCCCGGCGAGCGCAAAAGCTGGCTGACAACCACCCTTTCCGCGCCGCTGGTGATAAAGGTGCCTTTGGCGGTCATCAGGGGTATATCGCCGAAGAACAGGTCCTGTTCCTTGATTTCACCGGTCTCTTTGACCAGCAGCCGTACCTTGACATAAAGCGGGGCGGAGTAGGTCTGGTCGCGTTCGTGGCATTCCTGCTCGGAATGGCCCGGGCGCGGTTCGCGAAACTCATAAGCGGCGAAGGTGAGTTCCAGGCGGTTGCCCGTCAGGTCCCTGACGGGTGAAATCTCTTCGAGCAGCTGTTTGAGCCCTTCTTCCTGGAACCTCTGAAAGGAATCGAGCTGTACTTTTATCAGGTTGGGTACGTCCAGGATGTTGGGCAGCCTGGCATATGACTTGCGGGCGACGGTGGTGGGTTTGGTGGCAGGTGCGGACAGTTTAACAGCCAATATCTTCTCCTTAGGTAAATGCCGCAATTTGAGTTATGTTTTGCTGACGCTTCATTTAGAACGAAGACACGCGTGCATACGCGACAACGTTAGGGATATCTACGTTCGGGAAGTTAAAATAAAAAACACTCGGGGCATTATTACAAATATAAATAATAACACTTTCATAGATGGCTTGTCAAGTACTGCGGAGAAAATATTTTTTACTAAATTTCAAAGCTGATATGGCACCAGCTACGTGTCTGGTTCCAGCGGGTAGTCCTCGGCCTTGTCGATGATGGTGAGTATCAGGGTCTCCTTTTGAGGACTGAGATAAATCCTGATGGTGGTGTTATCGCTTTCGTCCCGGTCAATGAGGGCGCCGTTCGGGACCCCGATGATACGCGTGGCCGGGCTCTCATAAGGCCCTTGAGGTCCCGAGGGGTGCGGTAACATGGCCGTTTCCGAATCCCGGGCAATGAAAATTAGGTTGTTGTCGGCATCGTAAGCCTCGGTGATGCCGTTGGCCCAGTGATAGATTACCGAGCCGTAAGGAATATGGGTGCCGGCTTCTTCTTCATTAAGTGTCAAAGACTCCGTGATTTTAGTGAATACCGGGGATGAGGGGAAAGGGGGGTGGGTCGGTGTCGGCGCCGCCGCGGACGTGGGCGACGGTGATTGAGTAGGATTTTGTGCTGGAACGGGAGTTTGAGATTGTGCCGGAGCAGTTGTTGGTGTCTCTGCCGTAGAGGTAACGGGACGGCTACAGGAGACGAGAACAAATAATATCCCTATAAGCAGGACGGCAACGATTCTTATATATGGCATATATTTTTTGCACCAGAGGTCTTCTCATCGGATTGTAGGCACCAAAGCGTACCGATGTCAACAGGATAGAGTCTGGCATAGCGTTCAATGTGGGGAGTTAATATTATCCTCCGTGTCCTGATATAATACAGGCAGACATGAGTAAACGGACGACGTTGATACGGCTGGTGCTGGCGGTTTTCAGCACGTCGCTGGAGGAAGTGGCCATCTGGGCCATCTGGTGCTGGGTGCTCCCGGACTTCGGGATAGAGTGGCCTTTTCAATATCTGATTGCCGTGATGGTGGCCTGGGCGGGATTCAGCATCTGGCTGTTTACCCTGACCACCTGGACGCTTAAAAGGCAGGGACAGGCAGGGCTGCCTTCCATGGTGGGGATGTACGGCAGGGTGACCAGCCCGCTGAACCCGGAGGGTATGGTAAAAATAAAGGGCGAGCTATGGGGGTCGGTTTCCGAGGGCGGCGATATCGCCGCCGGTGAAGAGGTGCTGGTGGTGGGCGAGAACGGCCTGAAGCTAATCGTGAAGAAAACCGATGGCGACGAGACTAAACGTTAAAGAGAAAGGTAATCACATCGCCGTCCCTGACGATGTATTCCTTCCCCTCGAGGCGCAGCAGGCCTTTTTTACGCGCCTCGGCCAGGCTGCCGCACTTTACCAGGTCGTCAAAGCCGACGCCTTCGGCGCGGATAAACCCCTTCTCCATATCGGAATGGATTTTGCCTGCCGCTTTCTGGGCGTTAGTGCCCTGCCGGACCGGCCAGGCCCGGAGCTCGTTAGAAGCGGTGGTGAAAAAGGTAATCAGGTCGGAAAGCTCGTAGGATGTCTTTATGACGCGGGCGGCCCCCGGCTCCGTAAGGCCATAACCGGCGCGCAGTTCCCCGGCCTCACTTTCTTCCAGCTGGGCCAGCTCCATTTCCAGCCGGCCACAGAGCGTGATAGCCCGGCGGTACCGGCCTGTGTACCGGGAGTTCAGTTCCGCTTCCAGCGCTGCTGCCTGTGCCAGCTGCTCTTCCCCGATGTTGACGACGATAAGGAGGGGCTTGGCGGTGAGAAACTGGTAGTTAGTGATGATTCTGGCGGCCGCCGCCTCCAGGGATAGCTCCCGGATGGGCTTATCGTTTTCCAGGTCGGCCTTGAGGCGCAGGAGGATATCTTTTTCCTGCAGGATGTTCTGGCGCTCCGGCGGTTTGGCCCCTTTCAGGGATTCCTCCAGTCTTTCCAGCCTCCTTTCCATGATAGCCAGGTCGGAGAAGACGAGTTCCAGGTCAAGCGTACCGGTGTCTCTTTTGACATCGAGGCTGCCGTCGGGGTGAGGGACGCTGGCGTCCGTGAAAGCGCGGACGACGCAGATAAGGGTATCGACGGTGCTAAGCTGGTTGAGCAAACGGCCGCCCAGGCCTTTGTCCTGGGCCAGGGTCTTGACCGAGGCCCCTACGTCGATATATCTGGCTTCGGCCTGGACTACTTTACCGGGATGTAGTATTTCTTCCAGTGCCTTGAGGCGAGGCTCGGGGACTTTAGCCACCCCGATGTGCGGCGAGAGGCCGTCGGCGGCGTACGCGGTGGTATCCGCTTTGCCGCCGGTCAGGGCGTTAAAGACGGTCGTCTTGCCGCTCCGGGGCAGGCCGATGATACCGATGTTGGTACTCATCAATACTATGCAGCAGGCTGTATCGGGGCGGTTAGCGGCCTTTCTTGACGATTTCCCGTGCCCTTTTCAGGGCGAGGTCTCTTTCGTCGATATTCATCCGGTCGTTGGCGGCCAGGTTGAGCAGGACCAGCAGTGATTCATGGGAGGCCATTTCACCCAGCTGGTTGATGGCCTGGGTCCTCATTTTACCGGACATCTGCATGTCCGTGGCGATGCTTGACAGCTTTTTAAGTTCTTCGTTAAAGGCTATCTCGTCATGTTCTTCTGGCATGGCTGTTCACCTCTCGATTTCAGCAGTTGGGCGGTCGGGAGTCCTCTCCTTGCGATTATTCCTTAAAGGCTGGATTTTGTCAACCTCCTAGAGATTATGTTTCTGGTGTGTCAAGGCGGTTTGACATTGTGGTAAAATAAGTAAACTTATTGTAAAAGGGCACGGTATTGCTGCATATATTTATCGGCGAGGACGCTTTTTCCATACGACAGGCGCTGGGTGAAATCAAGAAAGGCATCGGCGATGCTACGGCCCTGATGACCAATACCACCGTCCTCGACGGGAAGCAGGTGACCCTGGAGCAGCTCAAGGCCGCCGGTGAGACGGTGCCTTTCCTGGCGGACAAGCGCCTGGTAATCGTCGAGGGGCTGCTGGAGCGTTTCGGGCCGGCGGGGAAAAATGGCAGAAAGAAGACATCACGGTCGATTGCCCGGCCGGAGGAGATAAAGGCGATGGCGGACACGATAAAACAGCTGCCGCCTTTCACGGAGTTCGTCATCATCGGAGGAAAGATACCGTCCGATAATCCGCTGCTGCGGGAACTGGAAGCCATAGCCAGGGCCAGGCGTTTCCCGCTGCTGAACGGTCCCCGGCTGAACCAGTGGATAGAGCAGCGGGTGACCGCGGCCGGGGGTACCATATCGCCGCAGGCGGTATCCGTACTGGCGAGGTACGTCGGCAGCGACCTGTGGACGATGGCCGGCGAAGTGGACAAACTGACCCAGTTCACCGGCGGACGCCGTATCGAGGAAGCGGACGTCAGGGCCGTGGTCAGTTACGCCCAGGATGCCAGAGTCTTCGCCATGGTGGACGCCATCCTGGAGTTCCGGGCGGCAGCTGCCCAGGAGTTTTTACAGCAGCTCTTCAAGCAGGGCATGGCGCCGGCCCAGCTGCTCGCCGCCCTGGCGAGTCAGGTCAGGACTATTTTCCAGGTGAAGGATATGAGAGACCGGCGCAAGCCCAGGGGCGAGATCCGGAGCCGGCTCGGTCTGACCTCCGACTTTCTGCTTAACAAGGCCTGGGAGCAGGCCGACAAATATTCCCTGGGCAGGTTGCGTGAACTCTTTCACAAGCTCCTGGAGGCCGACCTCTTGATAAAGACGGGAAAGCTGGACGGAGAAATCGCCCTCGATATCCTGATAGCTGAACTCGGCCAGAAGAATGTCAGCTCAGCGCGGCACATTGGGTAGTATTCACGGACATATTGAATATGTGCTTCAGGTGGCTGGAAGCATTTTGATACAGGAGGTGATGATGCCGATGCAGTTACCAGCAGACCAGTATGTGAAAGTCGGTAGTATCAATACCCGCTTCTGGGCGTCCGGAGACCAGGGCCCGCCCGTCATTCTCGTCCACGGCCTGGGGGGCTCGGTAGAGAACTGGGTCTACAATATCGAACCCCTGGCGCAGCGCCACCGCGTTTACGCCCTCGATTTGAAAGGGTTCGGCCGGACGGACAAGACTCCCCTTTTACGCGAGATGGAAGAACTGATGCAGTTCGTTATCGATTTCATGGAAGTCCAGGAAATCCCTAAAGCCAGCCTGGTGGGGAATTCGCTGGGAGGCGGCATCGTTTTATCGATAGCCATCCGGTCCCCGGAAAAAGTGGACAAGCTCGTGCTGGTTGATAACGCTGGGATGGGCCGCGACGTAATTATCGACTTTAAACTGGTCTCGATTCCCGTTCTTGGCGAGCTGCTGTCAAGGGTCAGCCGGAAAAGCGTTGCTGACCTGTGGCGTAAAATCGTCTTTGACCCGTCACTGGTCACGGACGAACTTATCGAGGAGACCTTTAAACTGGCGACGCTCCCCGGCGCCCACAAGGCGCTGTTGACCACCTTGCGCGCTGGCATCGGCATCCGGGGACAGCGCGCCCATCTGACCCGCCAGATACTGGACGGTCTGTCCGGTATTAAAGCCTCGACCCTGATTTTCTGGGGCCAGCAGGACCGCATCATACCGGTATCCCACGCGCATATCGCCACGGCCAAAATCCCCGGCGCCCGTTTGCAGATTTACGACCGCTGCGGCCATATGCCGCAACTGGAGCGCCCCGACGAATTTAACGAGCTGGTGCTGGAGTTCCTGGCCGGATAGATTGAAGAATACCACAAGATTGAAAAGCAATACCTCAATGACAGTGGCAGAGAGTACCAGTGACCCTGTAATCGCGGTGGATATCGGCGGCACCAAGGTATTAACAGCGGTATTTTCCGCCGGCGGTAAAATGCTGGCTAAAGACAGCCGCCCCACACAAGCCCGGCAGGGCGTCGACGCGGTCATCGAGAGGGTTGCCGCAGCTATTGACACGCTGCAAAAACAAAGCGATATCGCACCAGGTGGTATCTGTATCGCCTGCGCGGGGGGAATCGATACCGGGCGGGGGGTGGTGGTTACGCCTTCCCCGCACCTGCCGGACTGGGCCGATGTCCCGCTGGCAGACGTTATCCGGGAAAGGTATCATGTACCCACCTTTATTGTCAACGACGCCAGTGCCGCCGCTTTAGGGGAACACCGTTACGGGGCGGGCCGGGGAATAAAAAACCTGGTATTACTCACGCTGGGTACGGGTATCGGCGGGGGCATCATCGCCGATGGCAGGCTGTACCTGGGGGCGGTGGGTGCCGCCGCCGAGCTCGGCCACATGACCGTCGAGGCCGACGGGCCGGCCTGCGGCTGCGGAAACAGGGGCTGTCTGGAGATGCTGGCTTCCGGTACGGCCATCGCCGGGGACGCCATGAGCCGCCTGCGGCGGGGAGAAAAATCCAGCCTTTTGGAGATAGCGGGCGGGAAGATAAGTAGAGTTACCGCCGAGATGGTGGGTAAGGCCGCCCGCCAAGGCGACAGACTGGCACAGGAAGTGATATCGAGGGCGGCCTATTACCTGGGCGTCGGCATGGTCAACATCGTTAATATTTTTAATCCGGAGATGATTATCCTCGGCGGGGGGATGGCGGAGATGGGTGACCTGCTCATCGAGCCGGGACGCCGGATAGTCGCGGAGCGCGCCTTTTCCATTTCGGCGCGGGCGGTACGCATCGTCACGGCGCAGCTCGGCAACGAGGCGGGCATCTACGGCGCGGCGGCTTTCGCTCTGGATAAAATGCGAGGAAAGCAGTATGAAGGTACGTAAAGCGGTAATCACAGCAGCGGGATGGGGTACCCGGTTCCTCCCAGTTACCCGTTCCCAGCCCAAGGAGATGCTCCCCCTGGTCGACCGGCCGCTCATCCAGTACGCGGTGGAAGAATCAATGAAAGCCGGCATCGAGCAGATTATCATGGTCACGGCAATGGGCAAGCGGGCCATCGAGGACTATTTCGACCGCCACCTGGACCTGGAACACTTCCTGGAGGAGAGAGGCGAAACGGAGTTATTGAGAAAGACGCTTGAGATTTCCAGCCTGGTGGACATCTGCTATGTCCGGCAGAAGGAGCAGCTGGGCCTGGGGCACGCTATTCTCATGGTCAAGGATGTGGTCGGCAACGAGCCCTTTGCCGTTGTCCTCCCCGACGACATTATCAGCGGTAAAGTGCCCGGTTTGAAGCAGATAATTGAGGTCTATGAAAAATACCGGGCCAGCGTGGTCGCGGTGGAGAAGGTCAGCGATGAGGATATCGTAAAATATGGCGTTATCGAGTCGAAGAAGGAAGCCAAGGGAGTCTACGAGGTCTTGAGCCTGGTGGAGAAGCCGACGCTGGCGCAGGCGCCCTCTCGTCTGGGCATCGTGGGCAGGTATGTCCTCACGCCCCGGATATTCGATGTCCTCCGGCTCACCCCGCCGGGTAAGAACGGCGAGATACAATTGACCGATGCCCTGCAGTTGCTGCTGAAGCAGTCTTTCTGCGAAGGTCTCTACGCCTGCGAACTTGAAGGCACCCGCTATGATGCCGGTACGCCGCTGGGCTGGCTCAAGGCCAACGCGGCGATGGCCTTGAAACGTAAAGATATCGGCCCGGCGCTAAGGGAATATTTGAAAGAGTTACTGGGGGCATAAGTATTTCGTCATTGCTTACTCACTTTAATTTTATCAAGTATCTTGGCAGTGGCGTTTTAGTCCGATTGACAGCCGGCAGGCCGTAAACTTAAAATCATATTGATAATTCCGTCGTTTTGTCCGGAGTAATTCTGTGAATAGTGATGAGATTCGTACCGCCTTTTTAAAGTTCTTCGAGGAGAAAGGGCACAAGGTCATCCCCGGCTCTTCGCTGGTACCTAAAGACGACCCCACCCTGCTGCTGACCAACGCCGGCATGGTGCAGATAAAGCCCTATTTCCTCGGTGAGGCCGTGCCCCCCAGCCGCCGCCTGGCCTCCTGCCAGAAATGTTTCCGCACTTCGGATATCGAGTCGGTAGGCGATGCCACCCACCTGACCTTCTTCGAGATGCTGGGCAACTTCAGTGTCGGCGATTACTTTAAAAAAGAGGCCATCGCCTGGGCCTGGGAGTTTGTTACGGAGCGGATGAAGATATCCCCCGAGAGACTGTGGATTACCATTTTCCTCGATGATGACGAGGCTTTTAAATACTGGCGGCAGATAGGCATCCCCGAGTCGAAGATAATCAGGTGCGGTGAGGAAGACAACTTCTGGGGGCCGGCGGGTAGCTCCGGTCCCTGCGGGCCGTGCAGCGAGATTCATTACGATTTCGGTGTTGAGAAAGGCTGCGGGAAGGCGGACTGCAAGCCCAACTGCGAGTGCGGCAGGTTCACCGAGCTTTGGAACCTGGTCTTTACCCAGTACAACCAGGACGAGGCGGGCCACCGCACGCCGCTGCCCAGGCCGAACATCGATACCGGCATGGGCCTGGAGAGACTGACCACAATAATGGCGGGCAAGGACTCCTTTTACGAGACCGACCTTTTTACCCCGCTGGTGGGCATTGTCTCCGGTCTGGCGGGTAAAAAATACGGTGCCGGTGCTGACGACGATAACGCCATGAGGGTAGTGGCCGAGCACGGCCGCGCCCTGGCCTTCCTTATAGCTGACGGTGTCATGCCGGATAACGAGGGGCGGGGCTATGTTTTAAGGCGGCTCTTGAGGCGGGCGGCGCTGTTCGGGCGGAGGCTGGGGCTGGACAGGCCGTTCCTGGCGGATATCGCCAGGGCCGCCGTGAAGAAAATGCATCATGTTTACCCCGAACTAAAGCAGCGGCAGGACTATATTGATAAAATTATCACGCTGGAAGAAACCAGGTTCGAGGAAACGCTGAACACGGGGCTGGAGATAATTGATAATTTAACACCAGCGTCAGCAACACAAGTGTCAAAAAATAACGTTCAACCTTCTGCTGCCGCAACTCTATTTAAAAAGCCAGAAAAAATAATTTCTGGGATTGAAGCATTCAAGCTATATGACACCTACGGCTTTCCGGTCGAGCTGACTAAAGAAATTGTAGCTAAATCTGGCTTCACCGTGGACATGGACGGTTTTGAAAAAGAGATGGAGAAGCAGCGCGAGCGGGCGCGCGCCGCCCACAAGTTCGATAAAGCCGCCGGCGGGGCGGAACCGGCCAGGCTCGATGTGGCCAGCACGGAGTTCACCGGCTACACCTGCCTGGAGCAGCCAGCCAAGATTGTCAGGCTGCTGGTAGATGGCACAGAAGTGGATAGTATCAAAGCGGGACAGGCAGCGGGCATTGTGCTCAATACTACTCCGTTCTACGGCGAGATGGGCGGCCAGGTGGGTGATACCGGGGAAATAACCGGGGTAGATGGGAAATTTACCGTCACCGATACAGTACGTGTCCAAGCGGATATTATCTTACACCAGGGAAAAGTCAGAGAAGGGTCTTTGCAAGTCGGTGAAGAGGTAGAGGCAGTGGTGGACATGGAACGGCGGCGGGACATCGCCCGTAATCATACCGCCACCCATCTCCTGCAGGCGGCCCTGCGGGAAGTACTTGGCGAGCACATCCAGCAGCGGGGCTCGCTGGTGGCCCCGGAACGCTTACGCTTCGACTTCTCCCACCTGGCGGCCATGACGCCGGACGAGATTCAGGCGGTGCAGCGCCTCGTTAACGATAAAATACGCCGCAATCTGAAAGTCTCCGGTGAATTTACCGGCTACAAAAAGGCCGTGGCGGCGGGCGCTATCGCTTTATTTGATGAGAAGTACGGGGACACCGTGCGGGTAATGCGCATCGGCGAGCCGGTGGTCAGCGCCGAGCTATGCGGAGGCACCCACGTCGCCTTTACGGGCGAAATCGGCTATTT
>CAYWZO010000050.1:0-13220 GCA_964462865.1 uncultured Dehalococcoidaceae bacterium
TGAAATGCTCCAGCGTCTCCAGGTTTTCCATGTCCCCGATGTGCTGGCTGACGAAAGCGTGGTCGTCCCGCGTCAGGCAGAAGGTGTTTTTCTCCTCGGCGCCGCAGCCGAGTATTTTTTTACTTTTATAATTGAGCCGGATGGGGTGGGGGGCAAAGCCGCGGGCGCGCCGGACGAACTGCGGTAAGTCGTTTTCGACAATCATGACGCTATCGTCGTAGCGGGCGTAGATATCCCGGTCGTGCACCAGGAAGTAATCGGCGATGGCGCCCAGCCGGCGCAGCGCTTCATCGTTGTCGCTGGCGATGGGCTCCTCCGAGAGATTGCCGGATGTCATCACCAGCGGCCGGCCGGTCTCCTGCATAAGGAGGTGGTGGAGGGGGGTATAGGGGAGCATCACGCCGAGGTGGTCGAGGCCGGGGGCCACGGCCGGCACCATGGTGGAGTCTTTTTTCCATTTCATCAGGACGATGGGGCTGCCGGAAGATTTTAATAGTTCAGCTTCGAATGGGTTTACATAACAATGTGCCCTGACTTCATCGAGAGACGCGACCATGACCGCCAGGGGCTTGGCGGGGCGGTGCTTACGGCGACGGAGGCGGCTGACGGCGGTCTCGCTGGTGGCATCGCAGGCCAGCAGGAAGCCCCCCAGCCCCTTGACGGCGATGGTCTTACCCCTGATTAAAAGTGAGGCGCTCTTTTTGATGGCGTCAGAACCGGGTACGGGCTTCCCCGCGGCGTCCAGCAGTGAGAGGCGGGGGCCGCAGACCGGGCAGGCGTTAGGCTGAGCGTGAAAGCGCCGGTCGAGAGGGTCATCGTATTCGCTCTGACATTCCGGGCACATGCGGAACTTGCGCATGGTGGTGTTGGGGCGGTCGTAGGGGATATCGGCGATAATCGTAAAGCGCGGGCCGCAGTTGGTGCAGTTGGTGAAAGGATAGCGATAGCGCCGGTCGGCGGGGTCGAAGATTTCCCGGAGGCAGTCAGGGCAGGTAGCGATGTCCGGGGAAATAAGCTGGAATTTGCCGGCCTCGGGGATACTGGGGCGGATTTCAAATTCTTTATAGTTTACAGGCTGTCCCGGCGTAACGGAGGTACCCTGGATGTGCGCCAGGGGAGGCGCCTGCTCCTTCAGACCGCGCAGGAATTTGGCGATATTCGCGGGTGTTCCTTCTACCTCGATGCGGACGTCCCCGGAGGTGTTGCAGACCCAGCCCTTGAGGTTGTGCTGCACCGCGAGCTGGTAGACGAAAGGCCGGAAACCGACACCCTGCACCACGCCCCTGACGCTGATACAGGCCAGGCTTAAAACAGGTGTTTTTGGCATATTTACTAATTAATTACGAATTTGTCATCGCGAGGGCAAAGACCGGAACAATCCCCGTGACTGATCTGGATTCCTCATTGAGATTGCCACGCCTCCGCCTGCGGCGGATGGCTCGCAATGACAGGTCAAAAAGTCGATTACTACTTATTTTCTTTTTTCCTTGACCGCGGCCCCCAGCCAGGCGTACCAGTCTTCCAGGCCCTCGCCGGTCCGGCAGGACACGGGGAAGATAGTTACGTCCGGGTTGAGGCCGGTGACCGCTTTTTTAAAGGCGTCAACGTTAAATTCGAGGTAAGGCCGGAGGTCGGTCTTATTGAGCACCACCACGTCCGTATCGGCGAACATGGCCGGGTATTTATACGGCTTGTCATCGCCCTCGGGCAGGCTGGCAATCATGACCCTGGCGTCTTCACCCAGCACGTAGTTATTCGGGCAGATAAGGTTGCCGACATTCTCGATGAAGAGCAAATCGGTCTTATCCAGGGGCAGGCCGTCCAGGGCCGGGGCCACCATATTGGCGTCGAGGTGGCAGCCGCCGGCGGTATTTATCTGGATGACGGGTATCCCCAGGGCGTTGACTTTATCGGCATCCACGCTGGAGGCCACATCGCCTTCGATGACGGCCATACCGATTTTATTTTTAAAATGTTTCAAGGTGCTCAAGATGAGGCTGGTCTTACCTGCCCCCGGCGAGGACATGATATTGATGGTAAAGATATTTTGCCGGTCCAGCCGGTCTTTATTCTCCCGCGCCTTGACCTCGTTGGCGACCAGGACTTTTTCACCGACGGTGATTACTTTTACGCTCATTTATTCCACCTCGATACTTTCCATGTAGCATTCGCGCCCGGACACTATCTCCAGGCTTATCTCGCCGCAGTCGGGGCAGGCCCATCGATGGTCGGCGGGAGAGAACTCCTTTTCGCATTTCCGACAGCGCAGCAGCGTTGGCTTCATCTCGAAAGAAAGAGCCGCGCCGACAGCGATGGTGTCCCTGCCGAGGATTTCAAAATACTGCTGGACGCACTCGCCCACCACCCCTGAAAGCTCCCCCAGGACCAGGTTTATCCGGGTGATTTTTTGCGCCCCGGCATCGTTCGCTTTTTCCAGTGCCAGGGACAGCATGCTTTCCGTGATACTGTACTCATGCATATTAACCACTTTAATTATAGAGGAGTGTGAAGGGTGGGGCAAATATCAGGGTAAAATTTACTTACCACCGGTATTATGTTATAATTTTCCGTAATTAGAATAATGAAAGATAAAATTGTCAGAGGTAAAATTTGGAAAAAGAGAAAAAGACGGAAATCATAACCACTTATCAGGCTCGCGAGGGCGACACCGGCAGCACCGAGGTGCAGGTGGCGCTGCTTACCGAGCGCATTAACGAGTTAACCACACACATGGCGGCCAACCGCAGAGACTATCATTCCCAGCGAGGCTTGCTCAAGCTTGTCGGGCAGCGGCGAAGGCTTTTAGCTTACCTAAGCCGGGAGGACGTGGGGCGGTATAACCAGCTCATCAAGAAGCTGGGGCTGCGTAAGTAAAAGCCTATTGGGAAGGGAGTATTCCATTGGAAAGCCAATCTTTTAACTGCGATATCGCCGGTCGCAGTCTGATTATCGAGACAGGCAAGCTGGCCGGGCAGGCCAATGCCGGGGTAACGGTACATTACGGCGAGACCGTCGTCCTGGTGACCGTATGTTTCCAGCACGAAGCGAGAGAGGGGATTGATTTTCTGCCTCTCACCATAGATTACGAAGAAAGACTCTATGCCGCCGGTAAAATACCGGGGGGCTTTATCCGCCGCGAGGGACGGCCAAGCGAGGCGGCCACCCTGGCCTGCCGGCAGACCGACCGCCCCATACGGCCGCTGCTGCCCAAGAGCTGGCACAGCGAAATCCAGATAGTCACCACGGTGCTCTCCGTTGACCAGGAGAACGACCCGGACATCCTCTCCGTTATCGGGGCCTCGGCAGCGCTGACGCTATCCGAGATACCGTTCGACGGGCCGGTGGGCGCCGTGAACATCGGCTATATCAACGGGGAACTCGTGATAAATCCCAAAATGGCGCAGCTTGACGAAAGCCAGCTGGACCTGGTCGTCGTCAGCACGCGGGATAAGGTCATCATGGTTGAAGCCGGGGCTAAGGAAATAGCCGAAGATATCGTTCTCCAGGCCGTAAAATTCGGCCATGAGGCCAACCAGGGCATCATCCGGCTCCAGGAGCAGCTCCAGCAAGCCGCCGGCAAGCCGAAGTTGCCCGTCCCCGAGGATAACGTGAACGCCGAGGCCCTGGCGGCCCTGAACAAGATTGTCGATGAGAAAATCGGCGTGGTCATGGCGCAGGCGGACAAGGAAAAGCGCGAGCGGGCGCTGAACGACCTAGCGGACGAGCTGGCGGCCAGCCTGGGCGAGCGGTTCTCGGAGGAGGACATCGCCGCGGCTATCGAAGCCAGGGTCAGGGCGGAAGTGAGACTGGACGTCCTCGACAAGGGGCGGCGCGTCAGCGGGCGGGGCCTGACGGAAATCCGTCCGATAACCTGCGAGGTAGGACTGCTGCCACGCACCCACGGTTCCGGCCTATTCACCAGAGGGCAGACCCAGGTCCTGACGATTACCACGCTGGGTTCCATGCGCAAAGAGCAGATGCTCGACGGGCTGGGGCTGGAGGAGAGCAAGCGGTTCATGCACCACTATAATTTCCCCGGTTTTTCCACCGGCGAGGTCAGGCGGGTGGGTTCGCCGGGCCGCCGTGAGATAGGTCACGGCGCCCTGGCCGAGCGCGCCCTGCTGCCAATGATACCGAGCGAGGAGGAATTTCCGTATACCATCCGCCTCGTTTCGGAGGTGTTGAGTTCCAGCGGCAGCACTTCGATGGCCAGCGTCTGCGCGGGCAGCCTTTCGCTCATGGACGCCGGCATACCGGTCAAGAAGGCCGTCGCCGGGGTGGCGATGGGACTGATTACCGATAAAAACGGCCGCTACGCCGTACTGACCGACATCGAGGGCATCGAGGACTTCAACGGCGACATGGACTTTAAAATCGCCGGCACCAGAGAAGGCATCACCGCCATCCAGATGGACACCAAGCTCAAGGGCATCACCCTGGAGATTGTGGAGAAGACGCTGTACCAGGGAAAAGACGCCCGCCAGTTTATCCTGGATAAAATGGAACAGGCCATCAGCGCCAGCCGGCCGGATGTCAGCCGCTACGCACCGCGGATGACCAAGATAAAAATCGACCCGTCGAAAATAGGGGCGGTCATCGGCACCGGCGGCAAGACCATCAGGTCGATTATCGAGGCGACCAAGACGACCGTAGACGTCAGTGATGACGGCACGGTGGTCATCGGCTCGCCGGACATGGAAGCCACGCAGAAGGCCATCGGCATGATTGAAAGCCTGACCCGCGAGGCGCAGGTCGGCGATGTGTATACCGGCAAGGTCAGCCGCATTTTCGATTTTGGCGCCATGGTGGAAATCCTCCCCGGCAAGGAGGGGATGGTGCACATCAGCGAGCTGGCTGACTACCGCGTCGGCAAGGTTGAAGACGTGGTGAAAATCGGCGATGAGGTCATGGTCAAGGTGATTAATATCGATAATCTGGGCCGGGTCAACCTCTCCCGGCGCGCCCTATTCGAAAAAGATACCCCGGGTGAAGGCGCTCCTCAAAGAGACAACCGCCCGCCGAGGTATCCCGACCGGCGCAGCGGCCCTTCCGGCTACGGCAACCGGCCCCGCTACTCCGGCGAACGCCCGGACCGGCCACGGCCCGGCCCATCACGTCCCCCTTTCAAGCGTGACTAAGTCCCCCCAATCTTTAATGAGGTGTGTTGCGATGGCAAACATCAAGGTCGTTGTCCATGGTGCGTCAGGCAGGGTGGGGCAGGAGGTGGTCAAAGCCGTCTGCCAGGAACCGGACATGAAGATGGTAGGGGCGGTGGACCTGAAGGTGCCCGGGGAAGGTCTGGCACTGCCGGACGGCTCGGGCAAGGTGCCTTTTTCCGCTGATTTCAAATCTATAGTCACTACCTGCCGGCCGGACGTGGTGGTGGACTTCACTATCGCTAAAGCCGCCATGCCAGCGGTGCGCATCGCCGCAGAAAAGGGCGTTAACATGGTCATCGGTTCCACTGGCTATACTGCTGAAGACCTGGCCGAAATAGAAAAGCTGGCGAAAGACAAAAAAATCGGCATCGTCATCGCGCCGAACTTCGCCCTCGGCGCGGTGATGATGATACACCTGGCGAAAATCGCCGGAAAATACTTCGACCATGCGGAAATCATCGAGCTGCACCACGACCGCAAGCTGGACGCGCCGTCGGGGACGGCAAAGACGACTGCCCAGGTCATGGCCGAGGCCAAAGGCAAGCCCTTCCTGCCGCCGGCGGTGGCCGGCGAGGACTCGCCAAGCCGTGGGAAACCGGTGGGGGGCATCAACATCCACGCCGTCCGCCTGCCGGGGCTGATGGCGCACCAGGAGGTCATCTTCGGGACTTCGGGGCAGACCTTGAGCATCCGGCACGACACCATCAACCGGGAATGCTATATGCCCGGGGTCATCCTGGCGATTAGAGAGGTCATGAAACGCAGGGAATATGTCTACGGTCTGGATAAATTATTAGGTCTGTGAGGAGGCCGCAAACAATGAAGAAGCTGGGAAGACTATTGACCGCCATGGTCACCCCTTTTAAAGACAACGGGGAGGTGGTGGACTACGAGCAGGCCAAGAAGCTGGCGCAGGCCCTGCTCGACGCCGGGAACGACGGGCTGGTGGTGGGGGCCACCACCGGCGAGGCGCCCACGCTTTCCTGGGAGGAGGAGATGCGCCTTTTCCGGGAGATAAAGTCGGTAGTGGGTGGCAAAGGCGACGTTATTGCCTATACCGGCAGCAACAGTACCTCCGAAGCCGTCGAGGCCACGGAAAAGGCGACAGAGACCGGCGTGGACGCCTGTCTCTCGGTGGTTCCTTATTACAACCGGCCCAACCAGGAAGGCCTGTACCAGCATTTCAAGGCCGTGGCCGCCGCCACCAAACTGGGCATTATCATGTACAACATCCCTTCCCGCGTGGTCATCAACATGGAGCCGGAGACCATCGGCCGGTTGAGCCAGATACCCAATATCATCGGCGTGAAGGAGGCCAGCGCCAACATGGAACACGTGGCCAAGACCTTAAACGCCATCGGGGATAGAAAGGACTTTTATATCTGGAGCGGCAACGACAACGATACCTTCCCCATCATGGCGCTGGGCGGCTACGGCGTTATCGGGGTGACCACGCACCTCACCGGGAAGCAGTACAAGAAGATGATGGAACTGCTGCTGGCCGGTAAAGTGCCGGAGGCGGCGGCCATCCACCGCCACCTGGTGCCGCTGGTGAACGCGTTGTTCAGCGCGCCCAACCCCTGCCCGATAAAATTTGCCCTCAACCACCTGGGGTTCAGGGTGGGCAACCCGCGCCTGCCGCTGGTACCGCCGGATGAGAAGACCGGCAACGCCATTAAAGAGACCCTGAAGAAGTACACGATTGACTTGAAGATATAGGAGAAGAAACTGGAAATCCTAGCAGGGGCAGTTGAAAACCTGCCCCTTGCTTTTTCCGGTGGGTTGGCGCTGAAATTAATTTCCCAGATGGCCAGCAGTGAATTTGACTTTAGTTCAGCTGCCTGATTCTGGCTATCAAAATTATCGCCAGAATGGAAAGGACCGTAAGCACCAGGGCAAATCCGCCAACCACCAGTTGCACTCCGGCCGCCTCGGCCATGAGACCCGCGGCGATGGCGCCCCCGAACAAAGATAAAAACAGCATAGGGACAGCCATTACCAGGGACATAACGCCGAGGAGGGCGGCTGAATCTGTGAGACGATAAAGCAGGAGAGAACTGGACATCATCTGCATGTTCATGGAAGCGAACTGGCCCAGCATACCGAAGAAATAAAGCCGGAAGACCGGGTTCTTTAAAGAGCTGAATGTCCTGGTTCTACCGAAGTAGTTAGAGCTTCTGTTCGGTTCACCCGGTTTCAATGGCGGCTTCCTGGTATATTAATAGCCGGGATAAGTGTATTAAGGGGATTTGTGCGAGGCGGCATGCTATTAGTTTACTTCGTTCACCTGCCGGAAACAAGTTCAGGCATATACCTGCCCGCATATTATTGCCAGGTCGCGCGGATATAAAAAATATACAGCACCACAGTAAAAGTTGTATGATTGAAATGCGTAATATTTAATGGGTTTAAAAACAAAAAAGTCATAAAGCGCTGACCGTGATTGAGCCTTTGATTTAAAGGGCGGGTCAGACTGGTCTTGGGAAAGATCCGTTTTGGATAACACAAAAAAGAACACCGGGGTTTACTTCGGCTGGTGGTTGAATCTGGCCACCAGTATTATCAGCGGTACCGCCAACGGTTTCACCCAGGGGATTTCCGTGTTTTTCAAACCCATTGCCGCCGAACTGGGCTTGAGCCGCGCCGTCACCTCCGTGGCCAGTTCCATCGCCCGTCTGGAAGGTGGTATGGAAGCCCCAATCGTGGGGGTACTCGCGGATAAAATCAGCGCCAAGTGGATAATGATTACCGGCGCGATATTTTTCGGGACCGGCCTCGTATTGATGAACTTCGTGGTCGACTCCGTCTGGAGTTATTATCTTATCTGGGGATTGCTGGTGGGCACCGGAAACAACCTGGGTTTTACCATCGTTGTCGATAAGGTGTTGACCAACTGGTTTATCAGGAAACGGGGGTTAAGTTACGGTATGAGATTCGCCATCCTGGGGCTAATGCAGGTGGCAATGCTGCCCGTTGTCAGCTGGCTGACAGTCTCCCTGGGCTGGCGGCAGGCCTGTTTAATCTGCGGGATAATCGCGTTTGCCACCATACCTTTTACCTTATACTTCGTGAGGAACGACCGCCCGGAGGACCGTGGTTTACTCCCCGATGGAGATAGAGCGGGGGCTGATTTGTATGCGTTTACCGATAGAGAAAAACCTCAAAAAGCCGTACCTATAGCGGGCCCGGAGGAAATGAAATTCTCTCTCAAACAGGCAATGAAGACTTCATCTTTCTGGATACTGACGCTGTGCCGGTGCTCTTTCGTGCTAATCATCGGGGGTTTTAACCTCCACTGCATCAATTTTTTGACCGACAGGGGTATTGAACTGGCCGCCGCAGCGAGCCTGATGTCCATGATGGTGTTTTTCACCATTCCTTCCAGGTTTCTCTTCGGGTTCTTTGCGGATCACCTGAACAGGGAGCATCAGAAGTTCCTTTTGACCGGCGCTTTCCTGCTCATGGCAATGGGGATATCAGCTTTCATCATACATCAGACCACGGCGATGATATACGTTTTTTTAATATTATGGGGTCTTGGCTACGGCGGCATCACGCCAGCGGACATTACCATCAGGACGCGATACTTCGGAAGAAAATCCTATGGTTCCATCCAGGGTATTACCAACCTGGTGGCGGCGCCGTTTTCCTTTTTCGGTCCGATTTACGCTGGCTGGGTGTTCGATATCAGGGGGGATTACACCAGCGCCTTTATTAGCTTCGCGGCAATTGCTGCCTTTGCCGCCATGGTGATAAGCCTGGTGCAGAGGCCGAAACCACCGGCTGGATGAGAAAGAAGGGTTTAGGCACGGAAAACGGCATTTAAGATAAGGCGCGAACGGATTAGAAATAAAACCTGAATCCCGCCGCTGAATCCTCGAAGCCCAGTGATTCATAGAACTTGTGAGCACGCTCCCGCCGCAGGTCGCTGGTGAGCATAATCTTATAGCAGCCGGCCTCTTTCGCCAGGGATATGACGTACTCCATCAGCTGCCTGCCGATGCCCCGGCTGCGGTATTTTTCATCAACGACGACGTATTCCACCACGGCGAAGGGCGCGGTGCCGTGGGCGAAGCCGGGGAGTATCGCCAGAACGGTGGTGCCGATTATTCCGTCGTTATCCTCGGCCACCAGCAGTTCGTAGCCGGGGTACTCACCCATCCGGCGGAAGACCTTCAGGCACTCGTTAAGCGGCGGCGCCTTATACGGCGATGGCGAGGGGTCTAAAGAAAGCTGCTGGTAAAGTTCCAGTATACGGGGGATATCCTTTTCCGTGGCGCGCCTGATAGTGGCCATTTCAGATTAGAAAATCGCTTTCCGGAGGATGGTCTCTTCCCTTCGCGCGCCCACGGAAATCAGGCTGGCCGGACAGCCGACAAGCTCCTCCAGCCTCCTGATATATTTCCGGGCGTTGGCGGGCAGGTCTTTAAAGACACGGGCACCGCTCGTAGGCTCGTTCCATCCCGGCAGCTCTTCGTAGACGGGCTGGCACTTTTCCAGGGCTGCGATGCTGGCGGGGAAATAGTCAATAGTCTTGCCGTCGAGCTTATAGGCGGTGCATATCTTCAAGACGGGAAAGACGTCCAGGATATCGAGGCGGGTAATGATGATGGAGTTGAAGCCGTTGACGCGGGCGCTAAAGCGGGCCGCCACGGCATCGAACCAGCCGCAGTGGCGGGCGCGGCCGCTGACCGTGCCGAATTCATGTCCGCGCTGCCGTATTGTCTCGCCGGTTGCGTCGCGGAGTTCCGTAGGCATCGGCCCAGCGCCGACCCTGGTCTGAAAGGCCTTGAAAACGCCGATGATGTGGGACAGCTTATTAGGGGCAATACCGGCGCCCAGGCAGGCCCCGGCGGCTGTTGGAGAAGAAGATGTATTGAACGGATAGGTGCCGAAGTCCGGGTCCAGCAAGAAGCCCTGGGCCCCTTCCAGAAGGACTGGCTCATTCCGGTCTATGGCTGCGGCCAGCATGGTGCTTGTATCGCGAATCTGCGGAGACCACCGGTCGGCGTACCGGCAATACTGGCTGTAAATCTCGTCCAGAGAAAGGGCCGGTTTCCCGTATACTTTGGTCAATATCTTATTTTTGTATTCCAGCGTCAGCGCCAGCCTTTCCCGCAGATATTGCCTGTCCAGGAGGTCACCAGCCCGGATTCCGGTTCTGGCTACTTTATCGGTGAAGGTGGGGCCGATGCCCTTGCGTGTGGTGCCGATGGCCTGGCTGCCGAGCGCTTCCTCCTCCAGTCCTTCGATGAGGGGGTGATAAGGCATAATCAGGTGGGCGCGGTCGCTAATGAGGAGCCTGCCCGTATCGATACCGCGCGAGTTCAGGTCGTCAACCTCGCTGTTAAGCACAGCCGGATTAATGGCCACGCCGTTCCCGATGATAGACGTAACGCCTTTGTAAAAAATGCCCGACGGCGTGAGGCGCAGCTTGAATTCGCCGTAAGGGTTAATTACAGTATGTCCGGCATTATCACCGCCGGAGAAACGCACCACGTACCTGGCTTTCTCCGCCAGCATGTCCACCATTTTACCCTTGCCTTCGTCACCCCATTGTGCGCCGATAACCGCAGCAACCGTCATTTTTACCTCCTTGGCCAAAACCCATTCATTCTACCATCATAGCTGGGGAATGTCTATCCTCGTGGTGGGGGATGGAAAGCGCTGGCAAATACCCTGTCTTTAATATGGGCGTCAGCCTGCGGCGGACGATGCTATTTCAACTTGTTTATCGGCTAGCTGGAGATTGCTCCAATAGCATCATCAATCAGTCATTAAGGTGCCGTTGGGCGTAGACCAGCCTTTCGATGACGGTAAAGAAGCTGAAAAAGGCCAGCAGTCCTATAGCGATGACCAGGGCGTAATCGAAGCGGCTCAATAGCAGCCCCAGCGCCACGAGGATGACCCTTTCCGGGCGCGTAAACAGGCCGGCCCGGCACTCGAGGCCGAGTCCCTCCATGCGGGCGCGGAGATAGCTGACCATCAAAGAACCGAGCAGGGCGAGGCCGCAGAGCAGGCCCCAGGCGGCCTGCCCGTCCCTGGCGAAGATATAAAGCAGCGCGAGCAGCAGCACCGCTTCGGACAGGCGGTCCAGCGTGGAATCGAGGACCGCGCCGAAACGGGTAACCTGCCCCTTGAGACGCGCCAGCGCGCCATCCAGCATATCGAAGAAGCCAGCCAACAGGACGACGATTCCTGCTGCCAGATAATGCCCGGTAAGGATGAGCGCGGCTGCGGCAACTGTGATGACGAACCCCGTCCAGGTCAGCGCGTTGGGGGTGAGGGGTGTCCTGGCCAGCAGCCTGGCCAGAGGCGGCGCGATACGGCCGGAGATGAGTCTACGTGTGGCCTCCAGTCTGGACATGGCTCAATGCTGCCCTGAAGCGGTGCCGGACGGCGGGGATGGAATTTCGGCTGGCTGTTGGTTGACCCGGTTGAGGGTATCGGTATAGAAGTCCACTAATTTTTTAGCGAGCAAAGACCAGTCAAACTGAATTGCTCTGGGTTGGCCCCGGGCGCCCATCTCGCGGCGGAGGTTTTCATCTTTAATGAGCTTCAGGAGGGCCTCGGCCAGCATTTCCGCGTTCCGTGGCGTCACCGCGATTCCCTCGATACCGTCAGTAAAAACGCTGAGGAAGCCTTCTATCGATGAGGCGATAATCGGTTTCCCGGTGGACATCGCCTCAAGGAGGACAATACCCTGGCTCTCCCAGCCGATGTTCGGGAAGCAGACGACATCCGCGGTCTTATAATATCGCGGCAGCTCTTCATAAGTGGCGTAGCCATTAAAATGCACGTCCGGCAGGGAGTAGTGGCGCACGCGTTTTTGGTATTTCCTGCGCAGGCGTACACCCGGCCCCACCTGGATAAGGCGGCAGTCCGGGGCTTCCGGCTTGATAAGCCGGTAGGCTTCCAGCAGGTATTCGAACCCCTTGCGCTTTTCGAGACGCCCCACGAAGAGGATATTCGTTTTACCGTCCGTAAATTTCTCAATGGGGCTGACGCCGTTGTTGAAATGGTGGGTATCGATACCGTTGGGAATCATGGTGTATTCGGCCGGGAAAAACTTGTTCACGTAGTCGTAAGCCGGTCGGGAGACGCAGATACGGCCGTCCAGCTTGCGGAACCAGCGGTCAAGGTACCATTTCATGATGGGGGAGAACATGGTATACCAGGGCTTGCCGCCGGAAGCATGGAAGGTACCGACCATGGGGCAACGTTTCAGGCGCAGAACGGTGGTGCAGAGCGTAGGCATCAGGGGCTCGTGGAGGTGGCAGATATCGAACTTCTCCCGCGCGAAGACCTCTTTAATCTGGGACTCTATCCGGAGGGATAAAGTGATGCGGGCAACAGAGCCACTCACCGGCAGCGGGCGGGGGGTACCGATACGGATAAAGCGGTCGCCGAGCGTATCAGCCTTGGAGGCCGGGGCGATAATCTTGACCTCGTGGCCCATACCTGTGAGCTGTTGCTCCAGGCGGGAGATGTGGCTGACCACCCCGCCCGGCATGGCGAAATCGTACGGTGATACCAGCGCTATCTTCATCGTCGGTTATTTCGCTTTCCTGGTTTTTCTGGCTGATTTCACGGCCTGGGACGGCTGGGCATTGACCTTGATGAATTCCTCTGTCAGGCGGCGGGCCTCGTCATCGCCGTACTGTACCGGCGGCGTTTTCATGAAGTAGGACGAAGGCGCGGTAAGGGCTCCTTTCAGACCCTTGTCCAGGGCGAGCTTGCAGCACCGGATAGCGTCGATGACAACGCCGGCGGAGTTGGGGCTGTCCCAGACCTCAAGCTTGACTTCCGCCAGCAGGGGGACATCACCAAAGGTGCGGCCTTCCATCCTGATATGGCAGAACTTGCGGTCATGCAGGAAAGGTACGTAATCGCTGGGGCCGACATGGATATCATCCGGCTCCATTTTATAGGGCAGCTGGGAGGTGACGGCGCCGGTCTTGGAGATTTTCTTGGACTCCAGGCGTTCCCTTTCCAGCATGTTAAGGAAATCGGTATTGCCGCCGAAGTTGAGCTGGTAGGTCTTTTCCAGCTTCACACCGC
>CAYWZO010000051.1:0-12485 GCA_964462865.1 uncultured Dehalococcoidaceae bacterium
AGGCTATCATGATGCCGCCTTTAAAAATACCGAGCAGAGCCGTAAACGTAATAAAAGGCATTAGGGAATGCGCTAAAAGCGGCAGCAGGTAAAACAGGCAGGTGCCAAAGCAACAAATGTACATCATCTTTTTAAGGTTGGCACCGCCGCTAGCGAACCGGCTGGCGGCGAGAGAAGATAGCGTCGACACAACTCCCATAAGACTGAAAGCAAGGCCGGCCATAACGGCGATATCGCCACCGGTCATCAGACCTTTAACGATAAGCGGAATGACCGGCGTTATCACTGAAGGGCCGACGGCCAGGATACATATCACGATTAAAAGCGGGAGAATATGCCGGGACTTCGCCAGGCGCCATAGCGATAAAAGAGTCGAGCCCCAGCCTCTAACCAAAGGGGTGAAATTTTCGCTGGTGAATAAGAGGACGGCCATACCGCCAACAAAATAAACAACCGCGATAATATAAAAACAATTTCTGTAACCCACCGCATCGGCGAGCAATCCTCCCAGAAACGGACCCAGCGTATTACCCGCGAAGGTGGCCACCGTCAGCATGCCCATCGCGAAAGGTATTCTTTCTCTCGGGGTGCTGGCCGATATCATCGCCGAGGCCGCCGCTATGGTGCCGCTGAACAGACCCTGGGCAGTGCGGAAGGTGATTACCCAGTAGACGTTGGGGGACAGCCCCGTGGCCACCGAGAGGACCGCCACTCCGAATATCGCCCGGAGCACCATCGGCTTGCGGCCCCAGCGGTCGGCGATGATGCCCCAGATAGGCCCCGAGAGGAACATCCCCAGGCCGAAGACCGACGTCGTCAGGCCGCTCCAGAGGGCCGCTTCGGTATCGGTAAATTGGCCCAGGTCCTGGATGAAGAATGGCATGAAGGGATTGGTAAAGCCGTAGGCCAGCAGTACGGCAAACTCGACGACCAGGATAATATAGAGGTTACGCTGCCAGGATACGGAGGCCATATTTCGGGATTACCTTTCTAGATGCAACCGGGGTCAGCAATATTTCCATTATAATGGTTAATCCGGAGAAAATGCTAAAAACTCGGTTATTCAGGGCTTTTTCACCGTCCGTTGACCTATCCGAGAGAGCAATACATTAAAATGTGTTTAAAGAGGCCCAGATTTTGATTATAGTGCTTCTTAGCTACGGATTTTGGCCGGAATCCACTACTGGAACAGTAAAAAGGTGCCGGCCAGGGTTGACGCCATGCCGAAAGCCACTTTCCAGGAAAATACCTCCGTCCCCCGGTTGACCAGCCAGGACAGGAAAAAGATAAAAATGACCTGGATGCTCAAAAGCGGCGTCACCACGCTGGCCGGGCTCATGCCCAGCGCGGTATAGTTCAGGAGCTGCCCGGTGGAGGTAAATAGCGCCGCCAGGGCCATCGGTAAGAGGGACTTGACCAGAGACTGGTGCGCTACCTGCTCGCGGTGTGACTTCTTCATCAGCAAGCCGAGCATCACCACCGCGGCAGCGCAATAGGAGATAAAAGCCCCGGCAATCGATGAACCGATGGCCTCGACGCCTGGCTTAATCAGTACCGGCGTAATCCCCCAGCACAGCGCCGCGGCCAGCGCCAGCAGGATGCCTTTCATATCGGCACTGAAACCCTTTCTGGCCATTTTCTCGGTAATGCTCTTTTCCTCCCAGGATGTCAGGGCCGCTCCCAGAAACATGCAGAACACCCCGGCGATGATAAAAGCGGTGATGGACTCACCCAGGAACAGGAAGCTGAAAAGAATGGTGTAAAACCGGTTGGTCATGATAAAGGGCGTGGCTTTATTGGCACCGATAATCCGATAAGCGCTATAGCCCAGCAGACGCCCGAAGATAAAATGAATGACCCCGGCCGCCGCCAGCAGTGCCAGGGCGCGCCAGGAAATCGCCAGGATTTTATCCCAGTCTCCGGCGGCGGTCACGGCGATGGCAAAATACGGGATACCGGCGAAGATACTCACCACCGTCACACTGAAAGACTCGCCGGCGACAGCGGATGTCTTACGCACGACGATGATACCGGCGGAGAAGCTTAAGGCTGCGATAATCGCTAATATCGGACCGGTAGGCATATCAAATCAATTATATTATTCCGATAATAGTTATGTAAAGTACCCTTCCCCTCACCGGAAGATGCGAGGCGCGGTCCAGGATTAACGCCATCGTTTTACGGGAAGGTAACCGCCTATCTTTTGCTTCAGTTGGTTCAATCCCCACCTTTTTACTGCCGAGACATGCACGGTGTCCGCTACGGCGGTCATGCCCCTTTCTGTAAAATATGCCAGCGCAGACTTTTCATCCCAGACCGGGCAGCCGGCCGGTAGCGGTGCTCCCAGTATCTCCAGGTAAAGGTCTATCTTGTTCAATACGGTCAGGAGTGGCTTGTCCGCCAGACCCATATCACCGAGGATGCCCTCAACCGTCTGGTATTGCTCGGCAGCGTCGCCGGAAGCCACGTCGACCACATGCAGCAGCAGACTGGCCTCATCAAGCTCTTCCAGGGTCGCCCGAAAGGCTTTAATCAACGTCGGTGGCAGCTTCCTAATAAAGCCGACGGTATCGGAAATCAGCACGGTGGTCGTTTCGGACAGGGCCAGGCGCCGCGTGGTGGGGTCCAGCGTGGCGAAGAGGCGGTCATCGGCCATCACATCCGCCCGGCAAAGCGCATTCAGCAGTGTGCTCTTACCGGCGTTGGTATAGCCGACCAGCGCCACCATCGGGACGCCGCTCTGCTGCCTTTTCTGGCGGTACTGGGCACGGCGTCGCCTTATCTTCTCCGTCTGCTCTTCCAGGCGCTGTATTTTACGGCGTATCAGGCGGCGGTCCGTCTCCAGCTGGGACTCACCCGGGCCGCGGGTGCCGATGCCGCCGCCGAGCCTTTCCAGATGCTGCCACTGCCCCGCCAGCCTGGGGAGCAGGTACTGGTGCTGGGCCAGTTCCACCTGAAGCCGGCCTTCGTGGGTGCGGGCGCGCCGGGCGAAAATATCCAGAATCAGGGCGGCACGGTCGATGACCTTAACACCCAGGGCGTCTTCCAGGTTCTTTTGCTGGACGGGTTTAAGCTCGTCATCGAGAATGATAACATTATAGTCCTTGGAGTCTTTTAAAGCCTGAATCTCCTGGAGCTTGCCCGACCCGATGTAGAAATCAGGCGTCGGCGCATCGAGCGATTGAATAATCCTGCCGACGACGACCGCCCCGGCCGATTCGGCCAGTCGGGATAGTTCCTCTATCGAGTTTTCGGCAGCCTGTTTACCGTGGCTCTTTTTCCGGGCTACGGCCAGTAGCAGGGCCCGTTCGCGTGCGGTTGTGGTAATCGTGGTTCTGGTGATGCCGTTCTCCTCGGGTAATTATATTATGTAAGATTATTTTTTAACCACCAGTCGCCGCGTGTTACGCCACCCGGAGAGCCTCGAAAGCCCTTTGACCAGAGATGCATCCGGGACAGTTAGAGATAATCTCACGTAGCCTTCGCCGCCCCGGCCGTACCCTACTCCGGCGGTTACCGCCACGCCGACCTGGTCGAGCAGTTCGGCGGTAAAGTCCACCGAGTTATATCCTTCGGGGACCTTCGCCCAGACGTAAAGGCTGGCTTGGGGAACGTTTACCTGCAGGCCGATACTGGTGAGGACTTCACAGATAAGGTCGCGGCGCCTCTGATAAATGGCGTTATGTTCTTCGATGCAATGCTGGGGCCCGTTTAAGGCCGCGATGGCCATCCGCTGGATGGCCTGCGGAATACCGGAATCTATGTTCGATTTAAAAGTTTTCAGGGCGCCTATGGCGATGGCATTACCCACGGCCATACCGATGCGCCAGCCGGTCATGTTATAGGCCTTGGAAAAGGAATGAAACTCGATGCCGATATCTTTGGCGCCTTCTACCTGCATAAAGCTGGGCGGTTGGTAACCGTCGAAGGCGACCTCGGTGTACGGCCCGTCGTGGCAAACGAGGATGTTATGTTTTTTAGCAAATTCGGCCGTCTGGTTAAAAAAGTCCAGACTGGCTACGGCGCCGGTGGGATTGTTAGGGTAGTTTATCCACAGCAGCCGCGTTTTATCCAGGATAAAATCCTTAATACCCCGGAAATCGGGCCGAAAGCCGTTTTCCGCCCTCAACGAAAGGTAGAACGGCCGGCCGCCGGCCATCTGCGTGCCAAAAGCGTAAACCGGGTAGCCGGGGTCCGGCACCAGGGCGATATCTCCGGGGTCGATGAAACAGAAAGCGATGTGGCCAATCCCTTCCTTGGCGCCGATGAGCGGCAGCACCTCGGTGGCCGGGTCGAGGGACACGTTAAAACGCTTCTGATACCAGTCGGCGATGGCCTGGCACAGTTCCGGTAGACCCGCTGATTCCGGGTAACGGTGGTTGGCCGGGTCCTGTGCCGCCTTGTTCAGCTCCTCGATGATATGGGGCGGTGTGGGGATATCGGGGTCGCCGACGGCAAAGCTGATGATGTCCTCGCCTTTAGCCCTTTTTTCCGCAATTTGGTTATTGATATCGACGAACAGGTAAGGCCGGAGTTTATCAATACGCCTGGCAATCTTCATGAATCCTACCTCAATCAGGCCATTTCCCTTCGAATACCGTCTCCGCCGGTCCTCCCAGGACGACCTCGCCATTACCGTTCCATTCGGCGTTAAGCACGCCACCGGGCAACTTGATATCTACCTTCTTCCCGGTAAAGCCGAGGAGTTTCGAGGCGACCGTGATAGCGCAGGCGCCGCTGCCGCAGGCCAGTGTTTCACCAACGCCCCGCTCCCAGACGCGAGCTTCCAGGTGCCGGTCATCAAGCACCCGTGCAATCTCGAAGTTAACCCGGTTGGGGAATACCGGCAGTCTTTCTACCAGCGGCCCGATTTTCGGCATCGGAAAGTCCGTGACGGGTTCTTGAATAAAATGAACGGCGTGCGGGTTCCCCATGGAGACCAGATTGAGCGTGAGGTCCAGGCCGTTGACCGTCACCCGGTGGCTTATCAGGTTCTCGTTATTCTCTCCCGTCCTTATAATGGCCGGGATTTTACCGGCAGCCAGCTGCGGTTTGCCCATGTTGGCCCAGAACTTGACCACCCGGCCCCCCTTCCTTTCAAGGGTGACGTGGTTAATGGTGGCTACCGTCTCTATCATTATTTCTCTGGCGTCCGGTCTGACAAGTCCCTTTTCCAGCACGTATCTGGCCAGGCACCTGATACCGTTGCCGCATGTCTCGGCTTCCGAGCCGTCGGCATCAAAGGTGCGCATAGTGAAATCGGCTTTAGCCGAGGGCAGTAGAATAATCAGACTATCGGCGCCGATGCCCAGGTGGCGGTCGCAGACGGCGACAGCCAGTTTGGGCCAGTCTTTTTTTATCTTACGGGCATCTACCACCACAAAGTCATTGGCAGCACCCTGCATTTTGGTAAAGTCCATGCCTCGTCTCTTTTTCTCCTCAATTAATCCTGTTCTCTGGCTAAATATTCGGCCAGTATTTTTTCTCTCACGGAGTCATCCTGGCGCTCGATATCAAACCAGTGTATTTTATCATCACCCAGCCGGAACCAGGCATACTGGTGCCGGATGAACCGGTGCGTCTCGGTCTTTATTTTTTGTATGGCCGCTTCCCGGCCCAACTTCCCTTTTATTATCTGACCGACCTGCCGGTAGCCGATGCCGGACATGGCGGGTAATGTTAAATCATAACCCATTTTCATCAAATTTTCTACTTCCTGGATGAAGCCGTGTGCCATCATTTCATCAATTCTCCGGTCGACCATACGGTACAGGAACGGCCTCGCGGCGGTTAAGCCGATAATGAATGAATCGAAGGGAGGCGGTTGTTTGTGACCGAGCTCGGAAAAGGGTTTCCGGGCCTTGGCGTGTACTTCCAGGGCGCGTATCACACGGCGCACATTGCGGCGATCAATTTTTGCTGCCGCGTCAGGGTCGATAGCGACAAGTTCCTGGTAAAGAATATCGGCACTTGTTTCATTGGCTTTCCTGGCCATATTATACCTTAATTCACGGTCCGGTGAAACCCGGGGTAGCCGCCAGCCTTCCAGGACGGCCTTGACGTACAGGCCGCTCCCTCCTACCAGGAAAGGCAGCCGGCGCCGCCGGAAAATATCTTCGATGGTACGGTAAGCCAGTTCCTGGTACTGGGCCAGGCTGAATTCCTCGTCCGGGTTGACGATATTGATGAGGTGGTGGGGAATTTGTGCCAGTTCTTGAGTGGTCGGCTTGGCGGTGCCGATATCCATATGGCGGTAGACCTGGCGGCTATCGGCGCTGACAATCTCTCCCTGGAGAAGCCCGGCCAGGCGAATAGCCAGCCGGCTCTTGCCGATACCCGTGGGACCGACGATGGCGATGAGGCGTTTCAATTTGAGAAAAAGTCCCTCTTTTTCACCAAGAGGAGAGGTATATTATGTCAACTATATGCCCTGTTTAGCGCTGTCCCCTGATTTCCGAGGCCTGCCGGGCAATATTTGCGAAATCGTCGGCTTTCAGGCTGGCCCCGCCCACTAAAGCGCCGTCAATCTCTGTCTCTCTCATGAATTCGGCGATATTGCCTGCAGTAACGCTGCCGCCGTAGAGGATGCGGACACTCCCGCCGATATCCCCGCCCTGCTGCTCGGTAAGCAGCCGGCGGATGAACCCGATGGTAGCGTTGGCCTGCGGGGCGGTCGCCGCACGGCCCGTGCCGATGGCCCAGACCGGCTCGTAGGCAATCACGGAACCGTGCGTAAAATAATCGTGGTCGGCGCAGGCCGTCACCTGGCGGGTCAGGACTGCCTCCGTCTTACCCGCCTCGTTCTCCTCCAGTCTTTCGCCGATGCAAAATATTGGCTTCAGGCCGTTGTTAATGGCCGCTTTCAGCTTTTTATTGACAATCTCGTCGGTCTCGCCGAAGTACTGACGGCGCTCGGAGTGGCCGATGATGACGTACTCGCATAGCCCGGCCAGCATCAGCGGGGCGACCTCGCCGGTGTAAGCGCCTTTCTCTTCGTAAAAGACGTTCTGCGCCCCCAGCTTGACCTGGCTCCCTTTGATAACTTCTTTTACCGCCGCCAGGGAAACGAATGGCGGACAGACTACCCTTTCCACGCCTGCCAGCCGGTTGAGGTCCGGCAGCATTGCCTTGACCAGCTTCACCGCTTCATCAATGCTGGTATTCATCTTCCAGTTCCCGGCAATCATCGGTATGCGTTTCATTTCCGTCTCCTACGCACCGAATTTGGTCAGCTTCTGGGCGTTGGCCATGGCCAGCGGCATAATCTGCATCGAAGGAATTCTGCCCAGGCCGCCGGCCAGGCAGGCAGTTTCGGAGAATTCTTTTACAATGTCAGTACGGCAGTATTTCGAAGAGATAAGTACCGGCACCGGGTGCCAGCTGTGGCCGCGGAGCACCGCCGGCGTCGAGTGGTCGCCGGTGACGACCAGTACCTCGGGTTTTAGACCGGTCAGGGCCGGCAGCGCCGCATCAACCTGCTCCAGGACTTTAACCTTGCGGGCAAAGTCGCCGTCTTCCCCGGCCGTATCCGTCCACTTGACATGCACGAAGAAGAAGTCGTACTTATTATAGTTCTGCTGTAAAGTTTTAAACTCGTCCTCCAGCGTCGTTCCGGTTGGAGCGACCTCCATACCTACCAGCCGGGCCAGGCCGCGGTACATGGGGTAAACAGCGATGGCCAGCGGGTTCAGCTTGTAGATTTCCTGCATTGTGGGAAAGTGGGGTTTCCTGGCGAAGCCGCGCAGCAGCACCATGTTAGCCGGATGGTGTTCCGCCAGCAGCTCTTTAGCTTGAATGGCGAATTTATTGGCAACGTCGGCCATTTTACCGGCTTCCGGACTTAAGGCGTTGATATCCAGCGGGGCAACACCTGTCCGCGAGGGGTCGGACTCGGTGATGTTGGCGGCCAGCCCCTCCCCCCGGAAAACGACCACGAAACGGTGTTCCCTGACCGGGTAGACCATCGCTTTTACGCCGTCAAGAGTCAGGCCGTTGAGCACCCTGCAAAGCTCAACACATTTCTCTGTGGCGATACGCCCCGCCCGGCGGTCGGTGATGACACCTCCGGCGTCCACGGTGCAGAAATTACCGCGGGCGGCCACATCGCCCGGCTCCAGTGTGACGTCGATGCCGACGGCCTCCAGCACGCCGCGGCCGATATTGCAGCTTACCGGTTCGTACCCGAATAGCGCCAGGTGCCCCGGCCCGCTGCCGGGCGTTATCCCGGGGCCGACGGGCTCGGCCAGGCCGCAGATTCCCCCCGCCACCAGTGCATCTAGATTTGGCGTGCGGGCGGTCTCCAGCTCCGTTTTGCCCGTCTCCGGGTCCGGCAGCCCGCCCAGGCCATCGATGACCAGCAGGACGATTTTTGCCGGTGAGGTAATGGAAATTTCTTTTATTAATTCCAGATTATTCATTATTATTTTTTATCCCACAGCGCCGCTACGCCGGGCAGCTCGTCACCACCGAGGAATTCGAGGGAAGCGCCGCCGCCGGTGGACACGAAAGTGATTTTATCAGCCAGGCCCATGGCGTCGATGACCTCCGCCGTCGAGCCGCCTCCCACGACGGTCGTGGCCTTTAATCCGGCGAGTAGTGTCGCTAATCCCTGCGTACCGCCGGCAAACTGCGGGACCTCGTGGACTCCCATCGGCCCGTTCCAGAATACCGTCCGGCTCCGCTTGAGTTCCTGACTGAAAAGCTCGACGGTTTTGGGGCCGATGTCCGCTATCTTCATCTTCGGCGGTATGGCGTTGGCGGCTACCACCTGGCTCACGGACCCGCTGTCCAGCTCGGCGGCGACCACAACGTCAACCGGCAGCAGGAGGCGCACTTTATTCTTCTCGGCTTCCTGCATCAGCCTTGTAGCGGTGGCCACGGTCTCGGCCTCGACGAGTGATGTGCCGACTTCATAAGCCCTGGCTTTCAGGAAAGTGGCCGCCATGCCCCCGCCGATAAGCAGGCAGTCCACTTTTTTCATGATGTTGTTAATTACCGCCACCTTATCGCTGACCTTGGCCCCGCCGAAAAGCGAGGTAAAGGGGTGGGCGGGATTTTCTATGAGACTGCCAAGGGTGTTGATTTCCTTTTCCAGTAAAAATCCGGCCACCGCCGGCAGGTATCCGGCGATGCCGGAAATAGAGGCATGGGCGCGGTGTGAGGTGCCGAAGGCATCGTTAACGTAAATATCTCCCAGGCTTGCCAGCGTTTTAGCGAAATTGGCGTCGCCCGCTTCTTCTTCGGGGTGGAAACGCAGGTTTTCCAGCAGCAGGACATCGCCGGGCTTTAAAGCCTTCGCGGCCTTCTCCACTTCCGGCCCGATGCAATCGGTGGTGGTCTTTACCGGCCTTCCGAGAATCCCGGCAAGGCGTTTGGCCACCGGGGCCAGCCGCATCTCATTGACCACTTTTCCCCTGGGCCGGCCGAAATGGGACATCAAGATTATACTGGCTTGATGCTCGAGGAGATATGTGATGGTCGGCAAGGAAGCCCTGATGCGGCTGTCATCCGTTATCGCGCCTGTTTTGATATCTAGAGGCACGTTGAAATCAACCCGGACCAGGACCCGTTTACCGGCGACCTCTATATCCCTTACGGTCATCTTGTTCATGTATTAACCCTGATAACGGATATCGGTCTTAAGGCTGCTCCCCTGCCCTATCGTTGGAAAAGTCTGTGGCCATTAGACCTTGCCGGCCTGGTTCTCGATCGTCAGCGGTGCCGGGGCAGTCTTGGGGAATAGCGTCAAAACTTCCCTGGCGATACCTTCGGCATCCAGGCCGTATTTTGCCCGCAGACCTGCTTGTGTCCCGTGCTCGACAAAGCTGTCCGGCAGGCCAATGTTCTTTATCTGGACGTCGGTGTGCCCGGCATTCTGGAGAAGGCTGGCAATGCTGCTGCCGAAACCCCCGGTCAATACATTCTCCTCGACGGTCACGACCCTTTTTGTTCGGGCGGCGAGGTCGTTAAATAGCGTTGCATCCAGCGGCTTGGCGAAGCGGGCGTTGACCACGGTCGCCTCGATTCCCCGGGAAGCCAGTTTATCAGCCGCCTCCAGGGATGGTGCGACCGCTGCGCCCAGGGCGATGATAGCTACATCATTGCCGTACCTGATTACCTCGGCCTCGCCGATGGGTATCTCGTGCAGGGCGGCATCCAGGGGCACTCCCAGACCGGGGCTGCGGGGGTACCGTACCGTAATGGGTTGCCCCGCTTTTATAGCGGTATACAGCAGGTGGCGGAGCTCATTCTCATCCCGGGGAGCCGCCACGATGAGGTTCGGAATCATCGTCAGGTAAGAAATATCAAACGTGCCCTGGTGTGTTTTGCCGTCATCGCCGACGATGCCGCTGCGGTCGATGGCGAAGATAACGGGCAGGTTCTGGAGGCAGACGTCATGGATAACCTGGTCGAAGGCGCGCTGCAGGAAGGTGGAGTAGATAGCCACCACCGGAATCAATCCCTGGGTGGCCATACCGGCGGCGAAGGTAACGGCGTGCTGTTCGCAAATACCGACGTCGAAGACACGCTGCGGGAATTCCGCCTCGACGATGCTCAAGCAGTTCCCCTCGGGCATGGCCGGTGTAATCACTACCAGTCTGGGCTCATCGCGGGCGAGCTGGAGAATCGTCTGGGCAAAGACCTCGCTATAGGTTAGGATTTTTTCGTTACTGCTGCCTTTGGCCGGTACGCCGTGGAAGTAAACGGCGTTACTCTCGGCGGGGTTATAGCCCTTGCCCTTGGTGGTGATAACGTGCACCAGCGTCGGCTTGGTGGCGTAATCCCTGGCCTGGGAGAGGACGGTCTCCAGGTCACTTATGTTATGCCCGTCAATCGGCCCGATGTAGGTAAAACCGAGCGCTTCCCATATTGGCGTAGGCATGAAAAACCCCTTGACTCTGTCGGCTACCTCCTGGCTCAAGCGCCACAGGCTGGCCCCCCTGGGGAGCGAGGTCACTATTTTCTTACTTCTTCTTTCGGCGCGGCGTAAGCGCTGGTCGAACCGCACGCGGCTTAACAGTTTGGCCACGGCCCCCACCGTGGGCGAAATGGACATACCGTTGTCATTCAGCACCACGATGAGCTTGTTGCCCAGGTGTCCGGTCTGGTTAAGGGCTTCAAAGGCCATACCGGCCGTAATCGCTCCATCGCCGATGACGGCGACGACGCGGAAGTCTTCGCCCGCCAGGTCCCGGGCGATAGCCATACCGAGCGCGGCGGAAATAGAGGTACTGGCATGTCCCGTACCGAAGGGGTCATGGACGCTTTCCTCGCGGCAGGTAAAGCCGGATAACCCGCCGTACTGGCGTAGCGTATTGAACGCCTGCCGGCGCCCCGTCAGCAGCTTGTGAACATAGCTCTGGTGGCCGACATCCCAGATGATTTTATCTCTGGGGCTATCGAAAACGCGGTGAAGGGCAATACTCAACTCGACAACGCCCAGGTTGGAAGCCAGATGACCGCCGGTGGTGGTTACCGTGGTAATGATTTCCTGCCGGAGCTCGGCCGCCAGTTCTTCCAGCGTGGCCGGCGATAATCCTTTTAAATCAGCGGGACTATCGATCTTATCCAGCAATCTCGGCATAGCATTTATTATTACATTACATTATTATATTGAGGTGACTATTTTTAATAGTAGCAATGTGGACGAAGTATTGTCAAGCTGAAAGGCTTCTCTAGAATCAGCTTGACGCTATGGCACTGCGTTTGCTACACTCGCAGAGTGACATCCCTCGAACAGCATATCCTCGACTTCATTGCAGCTACTTATAATCTTTTACAGTGGCCCGGCGTGGTTGCCCTCATGGCTATCGAGAGCGCCTGTATCCCCTTCCCCAGCGAGCTTATCATGCCCCTGGCCGGCTGGATGCTTATCAAAGACCAATCGCTGCCGGTAACTTTCGTGATGGCCGCCGGTGCCTGGGGAGCCCTGGGCAATACCATCGGCTCGGTCATTGCTTATTACGCCGGCATGTGGGCCGGGCGCCCGCTCCTGAATAAGTACGGACGCTATATCCTGATTTCCCAGAGGGACCTGGAAATCTCGGACCGCTGGTTTACACGCAGCGGCAGCTGGACGGTCTTCGTTTCACGCCTGCTACCGGTGGTGCGTACCTATATCAGCCTGCCGGCCGGCATCGCCAGGATGAATATTATAAAATTCGTGGTCTATACCTTTGTTGGCTCTTTTATCTGGAGCACCGGGCTGGCCTATGGCGGCTACCTGTTGGGGGAGCACTGGGAGCAGCTGCGGAACGCTATGCGCCCCTTTGATCCGGTTATTATTGCCGTAATCATTGTCCTCATAGCTTTATATATCTACCGGCATATCAAACATATCAAAGCTTGAGACGGCACATTGGCAGAAGGCTAATATGCTCCGTATTGACCTTGCCGCTTGCTTCATGCTACATTTTAAGGTAACAAGGTAAGTCCCTGTAGCTCAGCTGGATAGAGCGGCTGCCTTCTAAGCAGCGGGTCGTGGG
>CAYWZO010000052.1:0-11455 GCA_964462865.1 uncultured Dehalococcoidaceae bacterium
GAGCCCCGAGGAACTCGGGGCGACGTGAGAATCTATCTCTGCTCTGTCATTCTGAGGGAGCTTTGCGACCGAAGAATCTCGGGGAGGGGCGGTGGCATCCTCCAGCCCCTCCTGTAGCTTCGGCACCGTCTCCAGGCTGCGCCGCAGCGCTATCAGTTCCCGCGGCCCGGCGATTTCCCCCTTCACCCGGTTAATCAGCCGCTCCAGGTCGGCCACCTGCCCCAGCATCGCCATGGTCTTGTTGCGGGCCAGCGCGTTCTCCGTGAACCAGCCGATGGCGTCCAGCCTCCGGTCAAGCGCTTTAACGTCCAGCCGGGGCTGCCCCAGCCACCGCCTCAACAGCCGGCCGCCCATCGGCGTTTTCGTTAAATCGATAACTCCCAGCAGCGAGCCTTCCGCCGTCCCGGAACGCGCCCCCTGGAAAATCTCCAGGTTGCGCTGCGTCTGCGCGTCCAGCGCCATGAAGTCGCCGGTGGTATAGGTCGCAAGGTGCGTCAGCTGCGCCCCCACCGCTTTCTGCGTGGACTGGACATAGTGGACGATGGCGCCGGCGGCCCGCACCGCCAGCGGCAGGTGGGCGCACCCGTAGCCCTCCAGCGTCGTCACGCCGAAATGTTCGAGCAAAGTCCGCGTCGCCGTCTCCAGCCCGAACAGGTAGTCGTCGAGACGGGTGACGTTCCCGCCGAACCCCAGCCCGTCCAGCGCGGCGCCTTCCGCGGCGATGACCTCGGAGGGGCCCAGGCGCTGTAGCTCCGTCGCCGCCCTAGTCAAAGGCAGTTGCGTCGCCGCGAACTCGCTGGTGGTGATATCCACGTAGGCCAGGCCGGCCTCCCCTTCTCCCGTCACCACGCTCACCAGGTAGTTGTTGCTCTTGCTGTCCAGCAGCCCCGGCTCCACCACCGTGCCCGGCGTCACCAGCCGGACGACGTCGCGCTGCACCAGCCCCTTCGTCTCGCCCGGCTTCGTTAGCTGCTCGACGATGGCCACCTTGTAGCCGCGGTTGATGAGCCTGGCCAGGTACCCGTCCAGAGCGTGGTACGGTATGCCCGCCAGCGGTATTTTATTGCCCTTCCCCATCTCCCGCGAGGTCAGCACGATTTCCAGCTCTTTCGAGGTTATTTTGGCGTCCTCGTCGAACGTCTCGTAAAAGTCCCCCAGCCGGAACAGCACGATGGCCTGCGGGTACTGCTTTTTAATCCGGAGGTACTGCTGGCGTATCGGGGTCAGACCGTCTTTCATACAGGGTTATTTTACTGGAATTCCACGCTAAAAGGAAACCGCCCCCCGGAACGATGCCTCCCGGGCACGCCTGTCTTGACAATAAAACGGCTTACGATTAAAGTGTTAAAAACAGCGGTATCAGCCGTAAGAACCTCTTGGGAGTCCTTATGAAAATCTGGATATGCAACACCATGTGTAACTTCTACGCCCCCCTGCTGGGCACCGCCCGGCTGTACGCTTATGAAAAAAAACAGGGCCACGACGTTGCGCTGAAAGACTTCAACCAGGACACCTATTTCACCCTTCTGTCCCGGGAATACCTGGAGCCGGTCATGGACAGGATACCGTACATGATTGATTCCATTTTCCGGAACGGCTTTTTCCGGAAAGACATGGGCGCCATCGTCCTGGAAAGCTCGGGCAGCGCCATGCGGCAGCTGGTGGCCCGGGGGATGCTGCGGAAGACCCGGTGGGACGGCGTGATTAACGGCACGGGGCCCCTGAAAAGACCTTTGTTCAGGATGTTGAGTTCCCGCATTAAACCGGAAAATATGCTCCTGGCGATGTTGCGCGAGAAAGACTACGTCCTTGACGAGATAGAGCAGAGCCGGAAAATACTCGACGAACGGTTTGTTAGTCTGGAACCGGCGGAATTTCTCCGGCATTTTCAGACCTTATTATGCGGCAAAGCCCTGATTGATATGGCCTATTTCCCCTCCCAGCTGGATTTCGGGCTGGGCTTTCAGGGCACGGCCTTCAGCCCCAACACCGGCGACGTCCTGCGTGGCGTGGCCGACGAGAAGCTCAACTTCCTCCTGCCCTACTACCGCCGCAAAGTCATGCCCCTCCTCGAAAAAGAGCAGCCGGAGCTGGTGGGGCTTTCCATGACCTGCATTTATGAAATCATACCGGTGCTCACTCTGGCCAATATGATAAAGAAGACCCACCCCCACATCCACGTGACTTTGGGGGGCGTCCTCCCGACGCAAATAGCCCACCGCCTCGCCGGTAACCCGCCGCTATGGAGCATGTTCGATAGCATCGTGCTGGGGCCGGGCGAGGTGCCTTTTTCCGAGCTCATCGAGCGTATCGGCAAGGGTGCCGACCCCGCGGGCGTGCCGAATATTATCTACCGGCAAAACGGTTCCATCAAATACAGCGAGAAGACGTATGAATTCGACCTCAACGACGCCTGCACGCCGGAGTTCGTCGGGGTGCGCCCCGCCAGCGGGCTCCCGCTGGAGACCTCCAGCGGCTGCTACTGGGGCAAATGTATTTTCTGCTATTACCCCAAAGCGGGTACCGCCGACCGGGACGGCAGTTACCAGAAAAAACGCGTCCGTAACATCGAACTGGTGCTAAAGGACATCCGCGAGCTGCAGGAGAAATATAACCCCTGCGCTATCGCCCTGACCGATTCCTCCGTCCATCCGAAGCGAATCGAAGACATCGCCGAAGACAATCTGCGCACCGGCAAAAAAATCCCGTTTTCGGCGCTCTTCCGCCTGGAAAAGGAGTTCAAGTCGAAAGCCTTCTGCCGCAAGCTGGCGGAAGGCGGTTTCCTGGGGGGCTACGTCGGCCTGGAATCCGGCTCGCAGCGGGTGAACGACATCATCAACAAGGGCATCAGCGTGGCCGATTCCGGGGCAATCATCAAAAACTTTTACGATACCGGCATCCTGCTGCATGTCTTCAGTATCATCGGCATCCCGGGCGAGACCCGGGAAGACGCCCTGATGACTTATGAGTTTTTCCAGCGCTGGCGCCGCTGGATTACGCTGGACTGGGTGATTTACTATCTCTACGTGACGGAACAGAGCCCCATCGCCCGGCGGACCGGGGAACTGGGCCTCGAGGTGACCCCGCTGCCGCCCGACTACCTGGTGGACGTGATGAGATATAAAACGGCCGCAGGGCTAACGCAGGATGAGGCCACCACCCTTGCCGTAAGCTATACGGAGAAATTGAGGCGTTATCTGCATCCGCTCAACCGGATAATGGACATCGAATCGGCGGCGCTGTTCCTGCTGGCGCAGCGGGCCAAGGGCATCATGCCGGACAGGGTAAAAATACCGGCCTGAAGGTATTATTTGCCTTTGGCTATTCTTCATTATGTCATTGCGAGCCCTCACGCTACGCTCAGGATAAACTCCGCGAAGCAATCCCTATTTATGAGATTGCCACGCAGTCTGGCAGCCCCTCGCCATGACAGTTTGTGCTGGACCCAACTAAAAGCCTACGGAACCGGCCTGAAAAAGGCAGGCCGGACGAGCCGTATTACTCCTTCTGCCCCTCCCGCAGGTTATTAAGTATATACTGGATATCGGTACCGCTCATGCCGAAGCGGTGCAGCGTGTGCCGTATCATCTCCAGGCTCCCCTCGAAGAAAGGCAGCACCAGCTCGGTGACGCCCACCCCCTTGAGTAGCTCCACGTCACTGTCGCGGTGCACCCGCATTACGATGTCCAGCTTCGGGTTGATTTTCAGGGCGTTCCGGGCCGTCATTTCCGCCGCCACGTAGTCGGGCACCGTGCCGATGAGAACGCGCGCCTTGTCCAGCCCGGCGTGGGCCAGTATCTCCGGGTTGCTGGCGTCGCCGTAGATGCACGGTATCCCTTGCGCCCGCAGCCGGGAGATGATGGTGGGGTCGAGCTCGATGACCAGAAAAGAGAACTTCTGTTTTTCCAGCACCGCCGCCACCCGGCTGCCGATGGCCCCGTAGCCGCAGATGACAGCGTGCCGCGCCAGTTCCGGTGCCCCGCTGTGCCAGGCGTCCTCGTTCCCCCCTGTCATGTGCCGGGCAAACCAGGTGCTCTGGCTCAACCACCGGTAGATGAAAGAGTTGAGGCTCATGGCGAAAGGCGTCAGCAGCATGGTGATAATCGCCGAGGCGATGGTCAGGGAATACAACCGCTCGGAAAGCAGCCCCACCTCCACCCCCATCATCGCCAGGATAAAGCTGAACTCACCCACCTGAATCAGCCCCGTGCCGACCATCAGCACCGTCTTGTGGCCGTAGCCGAACAGCCGCGTAATCAGCGAGCAGATGATGAACTTCACGGCGATGATTATCGCCACCACCACCGCCACCGTCACCGCGTTTTGCTCGATGAAATGCAGGTTGGCCAGCATCCCCAGGGAAACGAAGAAAAGGGCGGCGAAAGTGTCCCGCAGGGGGAGAATATCGGCGAAGGCCTGCCTGGCGAAACCCGACTGGCTGATGAGCAGGCCGGCGGCAAAGGCGCCGAAGGCCGCCGACAGGCCGAAGTAGTAGGTGCCGAAGGCCGCCGCCAGGCACACGACGATTACCGTCAGCAGGAAAAGCTCGCGGGAGCGCTGCCCGGCCACCTTTTTCAGGAACCAGGGCATGCCCCAGACGCCCAGGACCAGCATCAGGCCGATGAAACCCGCCGCCTTGGCCAGCGCTATCCCCAACGCTGCCCACAGCCCGCCGGTGTCCCCGCCGATAGCCGGCATGGCCACCATCATGGGTACCACGCTCAAGTCCTGCACCAGGAGAATCCCCAGCATGATGCGCCCGTGCGTGGTATCTATCTCACCCCGGTCCATGAGGAGCTTGATGACCACCATGGTGCTGCTCAAGGCGATGATGAAGCCGAAGAACACCGCCCCCACCATCCTCAAGCCCACCGCCCTTCCCAGGAAGAAACCGACAGCCGCCGTGAACACTATCTGGGCGATGCCGCCGAGTACCGCGACCTTGCCCAGCTTGAGCAGCTCTTTTAACGAAAACTCCAGGCCGATGGCAAATAGCAGGAGAACCACGCCGATGTTGGCCAGCGAATCTATCGTCTCGGTGTCATGCACCAGCCCCAGGCCGAAAGGCCCCACCGCCACGCCGCCCGCCAGGTAACCCAGGATAACCGGGAGCCGCAGCCAGCGGGCCAGCACGCCGCCGGCTATCGCCGCGACCAGCACGACCAGCAGGTCAAGCCCGATTCCCAGTCCTTCCACGAATAATCCCCCGTGTAATCTTGGGTGCTCTGGCCTATTTTAACATGTAAACCTACCCAAAACCATGATTGATTTCAGTTTTTGTTCACGGAATATTTATATCGCCGCCCCTGACATTTATACCCTTTTTATCAAGGCTGGACTATACTGGAGACGGAACTTAAAGAGAGGTTGGCAAGCTTATGCTGGGCATGGTAACCACCAACGACCCCGGAACCTCCGGCTTTAAAGACATCGCCGAGGCTCTGGGCGGCGGTATCAAGGAAGGCTCCTTCATGATTATCGAGGGCGAGACCAAGAGCGGCAAAGGCGTGCTCTGCCAGCATATCGCCTACGGCGTTTTGAGCACCGGGGGGTCGCCGGTCGCCTTCTATTCATCCGAATACAACACGGAAGGACTGACCGCCCAGATGGATAAGCTGTCACTTGACACGAGCGAACACCTGGCCGCCGACCGCTTCAGGGTTTTCAAGATTTACGCCAAGTCCGTAGTCCGTGAGCCGTCCAAGTCCCTCAAGCTCATCATCCGGCATATCGAAGGTCTGCCGCCACGTTATAAGCTGATAATCATCGACTCCCCGTCGGTTTACCTGTCCAAGGTCAATCCTGTCGTTAAGGTGGACTTCTTACAGTCCTGCAAGGAACTGTGCGTCGATGACCGCACCATCGTCCTTTCGGTTGATTCCCACGCCTTTGAAAAGAAGACGCAATACCGCGCCTATTCCATGAGCGACTACTACCTGAAGCTCCGGTCCCAGGACGCGATGCTCGATGCCGGCAAGGTGGACACACGCATTATCAAGGTGCTGGATGTTACCAAACTGTGCGGAGCGGAACGCTGGGGAGGGCAGGGCATGAAGTTCGAAATCAAGCCCGGTATAGGTATCCAGATCCTCCCGTTTGTCCGCGTCAGAATCTAGCTGTCCTTTCTAAGTATCGTCCCCTCGGGTATTATTTGCATCTGGTTGTTTTTCAATATGTCATTGCGAGCGAAGCGAAGCAATCCCCATATATGAGATGGCCACGGGGTCAGGCGCCCCCTTGCAATGACAGTTTGTGCTGGATCCAACCGGAAGCAAACAGAACCAAGTGCCGCGCCAAATAGTTACAAATTCATGACATTGAAATAACCTGAAATCTTTACTAATTGTTTATGCTCCGGTGAACGATATTAACATCTTGTTTAGCGCCCGCCTTTTAGAATTGGGGTACAAGCCAGTAAGTGATGGGAGGTGGCAACTATGACCATTCCTAAAGAGAGCATTTTACTCGTTGATGACGAGGAAGGCCTCAGGAGTATTTTAAATAAAGGCCTGGCCATGCGCGGTTACGTGTGCGATGAGGCCGAGGACGGAGACCAGGCCCTGGCCAAGCTCAAGGAAAAACCTTCCGACCTTGTCATCCTGGACATCAACATGCCGGGCCGGCCCGGCAACGAGGTCCTGCCGGAGATTACATCCGATTTTCCCGAGACGGCGGTCATCATGGCCAGCGGCATCAACGATACGAAAACTATCGCCAAGTGCATCCAGGACGGCGCCCAGGACTATATCAATAAGCCCTTTAAGTTCGAGCAGGTCTTGCAGAGCGTCAACGGCACGCTGGACAAGCGGCGGGTGGCGCTGGAGATACAGCGCTACTTTCAGGATATCGGCCGGAAGAACGGCGAGCAGATGGAATACCGGAAGCTCTTTCTCGGCGCCGTGGAAACCCTGGTAAATACGCTGGAAGCGCTGGACGATTATATCAAGGGTCACTCCCAGGCGGTCTCCGGTATTTCGCTGACCATCGGCCAGCAGCTCGGCCTGTCCCCGGAAGAACTGGACGACCTGCGCTGGGGGGCCCTCCTCCACGATGTCGGCAAAATCGCTGTCGACCCGAACATCCTTAACAAGCCCGGTGAACTGACTCCGAGCGAATACCGCCACATCATGACCCACGCTATCGTCGGCCCAAATCTCGTTAAGCCATTCGTCAACGACAGGGTCGTCGATATCATCTCCCACCACCATGACCACTATGACGGCTCCGGGCTCGACCAGAAGACACGCGGCAAGGACATCCCGCTGGGGGCCAGGATTATCGCCGTCGCCGATGCCTATCAGGCGATGATTTCCAACCGCCCCTACCGGCGCGCCATGTCCAAGGTGGACGCCATGGAGGAACTGGTGTGGTACAGCGGTACCCAGTTCGACCCCATCATCGTTAATATATTGATTAACAAAATCAGGCAGGAACAGATACCCAAGAAATGTATTAATGTCGGCTCTTAGTTGCCTAAGACCATCCTTAACGTCAAATAATTAAAAGGGGCAGGAATCATCAACCTGCCCCTTCCGTATTTACTGGGTTGTGATGTCACGGCTTCTAATGTCCCTTTATTTACCTCCTCCGACCCCCTGATGTATAATCATGTCAGGCACTCTCTGGCTATTGTTACCCTCCGGAAAGGAGAACGACCATGGAATTGACCCCCGAAGAACGGAGAAAAATCTACGAGGAAGAAAAGGCGCGCCTTGAGGCCCGGGAGGAACTGGAACGTGAAAATCGCAAAACGTCCCCGGAAACCAGCACCGGCCTGGCGCCTCATGTCGCCGGGTTGCTGTGTTACCTCGGCGCCTGGATTACGGGCATTGTTTTCATCGTTATCGAACAGAAAAACAAATGGGTACGTTTCCATGCCGTCCAGTCCATTGTCGTCTTCGGTACGCTGCTTATCGCCAGCCTGATACTCGGCTGGATACCTTTCGCCGGCCCGGCCTTTTCCACCATCATCGGCATCACCGGTTTCGTCCTGTGGATAATTCTCATGGTCAAAGCCTATCACGGCGAGCGCTACAAGCTGCCGCTGGCCGGTGATATCGCCGAGAGTATTGTAGCCGCCTCCGGCGGGACCGTTGACTATCAAAAACCCCCGCCACCACCGGAGAAACCGCCGGCCCCGGAAGCGCCCGGGCCATCGCCCGCCCTTAAGGACCTGGACCAGAGAATCGAGCGCAAGGTGAAGGACTTCTTTGAACACCGGCGGGCGGGGACGATTACGGCCTCCGCTTTCGCCATCGCCTGGGGCATCGTGCTGCTGGTCTTTTTTAATTTCTTTTACCGGTACGTCGCCTACTACCAAGCCAATACCTCCGGCAGCATTGTTACCTGGGAGAGGTATCCGTTTTTTACCGACGATATCCACCTGTGGCTGCCGATACTCACTGCCACGCTGGTAATATCCATCGTCGGCCATCTCATCTTGATTATCTACGACCGATACGTCCTGCGCCAGGTAATCCACGTTGTTATCGGTGCCTTCAGCCTGGCCACGGTAGTGACGCTGCTTTCCGTCTTCCCCTTCGACTTCAATGTCATACCCAGCACGGCGGCGGCCGCCGGCACTCAAATCGGCGTCACCGTGGTGCTGATTTTCATCGCGATAGGTATCGGCATCGGGATAGTGGTGCGCGTTATTAAACTGCTGGTGAATCTCCTGAAAGGTACGGCAGACTACCGGAAAGCCGGCTGAACCGGCTACATACTGATTATCTGCAGCGCCTTCTGCGGACAGGCGCGGACGCATTCCCCGCAGGCCCGGCAGGCCGACGGCTCCGTTTCGGGCATGGAATATGGCGCCTCCTGCTTTAAAAGCCTGGAGGGGCATACCTCCGCGGCGGCACAGACGCCTCCGGGGCAGGCCCCGGGCCGGCACTTGTTAAAGTCGAGCAGCGCCATTTTTCTTAACATTGTTTTATCACTCTAGTTTCTGCGTAAGAAGCGGACCGCTTCAACAGGACGTCCCTCAACCGATATTGATGCCGCCGCCCATACCCCTGATGTTACCGTAAAACGGCATCAGGACCTTGGACATTTCTTTGGCCCCGCACTGCGGGCAGGCCAGCTCGCAGTCTTTCTCGTTCATCCCCCGGAGCAGTTCGATTTTATGGCCGCAATGGCGGCAGCGGTATAAATAGATAGGCATTTATTCCTCCTTCACCGTCTTCATCATTCATGTTTTCAGTGTACTTCAGGCGCCTCTCATTGTATGCGACTTTTATCTCCGTTGAAATTGGTACTACTGGTATTCGGTCGTTGGCCGATACTCACCCCCTGTGTCCCCCTCTCAAACGGAAGCCAATCTAATGAGCCTTACGCCGCATGTTTGAGAGGGGCCAGGGGTGAGGCAAGCACCTGACCACCAAAGATTAATGAAAACTCACTATTTGACATCAAAGGCGACTATTGGATATGCTTGTCTATAGCGCAGTCTGAATTATTCCCGGATTTTTACAGGAGGTTGAACATGGCAAAAGGCCCTTCGATAAAGACAATCATGGAACCGGCCCAGGAGATAAAAGTCTGGCGGGAGTGCGATGTGGTGGTGGTGGGGGGCGGTCCGGGCGGCCATGCCGCCGCCGTCGCCGCCGCCCGTAACGGCGCCGATACGGTGCTCGTGGAGAGGTACGGGATACTGGGGGGCATGGCCACCGGCGGTGTGGTGACCATCATCCCCAATTTGAGCGACATTGACGGCCGGCAGCAGATAGCTGGCCAGACCCAGGAGTGGATTGACCGGCTGGACAGGCACCAGGCCACCGATTACCCGCCCCGGGAGCTTTGGGGTTCCAAGGACAAGGCCAAAGTAGGCGATTGGTTCCGCCGCTCCTTCTTCTATACCCGGCTTAATATGCTGATTTACAGCGTCCTCTTCGATGCCGAAATTTTGAAATGCGCCCTCAACGACATGGTCGAGGAAGCCGGCGTCAAGACGCTCCTCCACGCCTGGGGCACCAAGTCCATCGTCGAAGGCAACGAGGTGCAGGGCGTCATCTTCGAGAGTAAAAAAGGCCGCCAGGCCATCCTCGCCAGGGTCGTCATCGACGGCACCGGTGACGGCGACCTGCTGCCCTCGGCCGGGGCCACGTTCGATACGGACATGGACCCCACCCTGCGCATCGCCCACCTGTCCCTCTGTTACTGGCTGGGCGGCGTCGACCTCAAGAGAGCGCTGGACTTCCGCCACGGCCAGGCCGAGAAATATCAGGAGATGATGCGCGAGCTGGCCCGGCTGGGCGGCCATCCCAACTTCATGCCGAGCAACCTGAAAGACCAGGACAGCGTGGTCTGGAGCCATCCCAGGTACCCGGCACTCGACCAGTGCGACCCCGAGGTGCTGACCAGCGTCGAGTTCGAAGGCCGTAAAAAGATGCTGAAGACCTACGATTATTTCAAGGCGAACATCCCCGGCTTCGAGAAGGCCTTTGTCGCTCTCACCTCGCCCCAGCTCGGCACCCGGAGCGCCCGCCGCGTCCACGCCGACCACATGCTCACCGAGAAAGACCTGGCGGCGGATACGGTCTTCAAAGACACCATCGCCCTGTTCCCGGACCTCGACCGCGGTGAGGAGTCCGTCAAGCACCCCATCGTCCATGTGCCCTACCGCTCGCTCATCCCGCGCGGCGTGGAGAACCTGCTCGTGTCCTGCCGCGCCTTCGGCTCCGACCAGCTCGTGCAGAACTTCTTCAACCTCATCCCGCACTGCATCGCCTTCGGCGACGCCGCCGGTGTGGCCGCCGCGCTGGCCGTCAAGAACCGCTGCAAGGTCAGGAACATCAATATCGAGGAACTGCAGGACAGACTGGCCAAGGCCAACGTGCCGCTGCCGGACTTCAGCAAAGCGGCCGCCGTCAAATGAAACCCCAATCCGCCCCCTTCCTCTTATCCTCTCCCCTTGTGGGAGAGGAATAAAAGGTGAGGGGTAATTAGGAGCTAAATAATAGGTCTATTGTCATTGCGAGCCATCCCGATGTAATCGGGAGGCGTGGCAATCTCATTGCCCCAGTATTTACGCAGGGGCGGGTTTTTCAAACCCGCCCCTTGTTTTATTATTCCCGCACCGGTCGTAATCTAGTTCCCCCTCTCCTTCACCCCACCTCCCCAGCAAAATGTGCCTTGATGAACCCCTGACGCCTTCGCCAACTAAAGCCAATCTCATCGCCCCGCTTGGGGCGGGGTCACTTCGGAGGTTTGGCGAGCGGTGCGAGCCAAACCTCTAAAAAAACTCCCCCCTCTCCAAACAGCTAACTCTTCGCTTTCCCTGATGCCCCGTTTGGGGTGTTGTATCAAAAGTGCCTCTTAATGTCACCCTGAGCGTAGCGAAGGGCCTCGGAGTGGTGGGGTTTATGCGTACGGTGCCCCGCCTTGCCCTGAGATTCTTCGTCGCTTCGCTCCTCAGAATGACATTTGATACAGAGCCCCCCGTTTGGAGAGGGGG
>CAYWZO010000053.1:0-11361 GCA_964462865.1 uncultured Dehalococcoidaceae bacterium
ACCACTATAACTTCTACAGCATCGTCTACGACCCGATGACCACCTGCGGCTGCTGTGAGTGTATTGCCGCTGTCCTGCCCATGTGCAACGGGGTGATGACGGTAAGCCGGGAATACACCGGAGAGACCCCCTGCGGGATGAGGTTCACAACGCTGGCGGGTACTATCGGCGGCGGCCTGAGCACTCCGGGTTTCGTTGGGCACGGTAAATATAACATTAACCAGAGAAAGTTCCTCACGGCCGATGGCGGTCTGCTGAGAATGGTCTGGATGCCCAAGGTGCTCAAGGAGGAAATCGGCGAACGTTTCAAGGCGAGAGCTGCCGAACTGGGTGTACCTGACCTTCTTGACAAAATTGCCGATGAAACGGTAGGCGTCACCGAGGATGCCATTCTCACCTTCCTCCAGGAGAAGGACCACCCCGCCCTGAAGATGGACCCGATACTGGGCTAAAAAAGAGAGAATTAATAATGTCATTCTGAGGGAGCGAAGCGACCGAAGAATCCCGGAGTGGGGCTTGATAGTTTGAGTACCCTCCCCCCGAGGCCCTTCGCTTCGCTCAGGGTGACAAAACGATAGCGTTTTTGTGATTATCATACGAGGGAAAGGAGACCTGATATGGCACTGACTGGTATAGAAATCTTCAAACTGCTGCCCAAAACCAACTGTGGCCAATGTGGCGTGCCCACCTGCCTGGCCTTCGCCATGGCCCTGGCCGCCGGTAAGGCCGAACTCGCCAAATGCCCCCATGTCTCCGAGGAGGCCAAGGCCAAGCTGTCAGAGGCCGCAGCGCCGCCAATTCTACCGGTTACCATTGGCGTCGGCGAAAAGGCGCTGAAAATCGGCGGCGAGACGGTCATGTTCCGCCACGAGAAGAGGTTCGAGAACCCGACCGGCATCGCCATCCTCATCAGCGACACCATGGCCGATGCCGAGATGGACGCCCGGCTGAAGAAAATCGAGGATCTGGTCTACGAAAGGGTCGGCCTTTCGCTTGCAACCAACCTGGCCGCCCTGAAAGCCGAATCGGGAGATGGCGCCAAGTTCGCCGCCCTGGCCGGCAAGGTAAAGGCCAATAGTGACGCCAACATTATCCTCATGAGCGACAAAGCCGATGTCCTGGCCGCCGCGGTGAAGGCCTGCGCCGACCGTAAACCCCTGATATACGCCGCCACTAAAGACAATGTAGACCAGGTAGCTGCCCTCGCCAAGGAGAACGGCTGCCCGGTGGCCGCCAAGGCCGACAACCTGGAAGAACTGGCCGCCCTGACCGAGAAACTGGCCGCGGCCGGCATCAAGGACATTGTACTGGACTCCGGCGCTAGGACGGCAAAACAGGCTCTTGAGGACCAGATAATTATGCGGAGCGCCGCCCTCAACAAGAAATTCCGCCCCCTGGGCTACCCCACCATCGTCCAGCCGCGCGAAATGACCGACGACCCGATGAAAGAGGCCATGATTGCCGCCATGTTCATCGCCAAGTACGCAGGCATCATTGTCCTGTCCGATTTCCGCGGCGAGAGCCTCTTCCCGCTGCTGGTGGAACGGCTCAATATCTACACCGACCCGCAGCGGCCGCTGGCCACCACCGAGGGTATCTACGAAATCAACAACCCGAACGAAAACTCGCCGCTAATGGTGACATCAAACTTCTCGCTCACTTACTTTCTCGTCTCCGGCGAAATCGAGAACAGCAAGGTGCCCAGTTATCTTTATGTAAAGGACACCGAAGGCCTTTCGGTGATGACCTCATGGGCGGCCGGCAAATTCTCCGCCGATATCATCGGCCCCGCCATCAAGAAAAGCGGTATCGAAAATAAAATCAAGCACCGCAAGCTTATCATTCCGGGCTACATCGCCGCCGAGAGCGGCAGCCTCGAAGAAGAACTGCCCGGCTGGGAGATTCTGGTCGGCCCCAGGGAAGCAGCGAATCTTCCCGCCTATCTCAAGACCTGGAAAACTTAAGGAGGCAAGATGATTCTCATCGGGGAAAACTTAAACGTCATCTCCCATACTCTGGGCCCGGCGCTGAAAGAGAGGAATGCCAGCCCGATTGAAGAAATGGCCAAGGAGGAGACTGCAGCCGGCATCGACCTTATCGACCTCAATATCGGCCCCGCCCGTAAGGGCGGCGATGAACTTATGTCCTGGGTGGTCAACACCGTCCAGTCCGTCACCGATAAGATGCTGTCACTGGATACCACCAACCTGGATGCCATGGAAGCCGGCCTGAAAGTGAGGAAGGGACCGGTGCTGATGAACTCAATCTCACTCCAGACCAGCCGCATCGACCGGGGGCTGGAAATAGCCGCCAAATATAATGCCGACCTCATCGGCCTGCTGTGGAGCAACGACGGCATGCCCCGCGACGTGAATGAAAGGGCGATGCACACCGTCGATTTCGTCTATAAAGCCAACGCGGCGGGCATCCCCAACGAAAGGATTTGGATCGACCCTATCGCCAGCCCCGTCTCGGTGGAAATCAACCAGGTCAAGGCCTGCGTGGAATTCATGGCCATGCTGGGGGAAATCGCTCCCGGCTGCAAGTCCACCGTGGGCCTTTCCAACGTTTCCAATGGCACCCCCACCGAGCTACGGCCATGGCTGAACCGCACCTACATGATTATGCTGATGCGCGGCGGTCTCTATTCGGCCATCGCGGACTCCTTCGACAAAGACCTGATGGCCATTGCCCGCGGACAGCGGCCGGACATCATCGAGCTGGTACATAAGGTGATGGACGGGGAAAAACCAGACTTCGCTTCGCTGCCCAAAGAAATGGCCAACTACGCCAAGACTGTCAGGGTGCTGACGGGAGAGTCGCTCTACTCCCATTCCTGGCTGGAAGTGTAATAAAAATAACAGTCATTGCGAGGAGCCGCAGGCGACGCGGCAATCCCCTAGTGATAATGTAGCATAATGAAAAATGAAACAGTAATATCAGAAGGCGAAGATGGGGATTGCCACGCCTCCGCCTACGCTAAAGCTCCGGCGGATGGCTCGCAATGACGACTAAAAGTATTGTAAAGTAAGGCTGATATGACCGGGAAACGCTTAACGGTCCCCGAACCGGGTGTGCGGACACTCGCTCACGAACTGGCCTATAAGCTTGCCAGAGAACGGCTGGCCGCCGTGGCCGATATTGCCGGGCAATGCCAGCGGTGCGGCGCGCCGTACCTTCCCGGGTCACAGGCCGCGATCATCAGACACCTCAACCAATCATATCGCATTGACCTCTCCGGCGGCGAGGTATCGCTCTCCGAAGGTAAAGAGGCCGTCCCCATCCGCGATAAAATCCTTATCCTCCACTATTTCCTGCACGCCAGCGGCGCCCCGCTCACCGGCGAGCTGATAACCTATAAAGAACTCAAGGAAGGCATCAACTACTATCCCACCTTCTTCAAGCGGGCGATAGAACCCATCGTCAATAACTTCAGCGATGACCCGGTAAAATTGCTGGATATTGCCGGGCCGCTGGGCGCGCGTAAAACTGATTATGGCGATACGGCCGTGACTATCGACGCCTTTCCCCGCGTGCCCCTGACCATCGTTCTATGGCAGGGGGACAATGAGTTCGCTCCGGACGGGAATATCCTGTTCGATAGCACCATACCGGACTACCTTCCCACCGAGGATATTACGATATTGTGCGAAGTAATAGCCTGGCGGCTCGTCAGGCTTTTAAAGACTGGAGGTGATCACCCTGGCTAAAGACACGCTTACCAAGGCCGATGTTGATGACAAGCTAAAAGAAATCTTTTCACGCCACAAAGGCGAAAAACACGAGCTTATCACCATTTTACAAGAGACGCAGGAAAAGTTCCGCTACTTGCCGGCGGCCGCCATGCAGGAAATATCCGGATTTTTGCATGTGCCCGAGGCCACCATTTACGGGGTCAGCACCTTCTACGCCCAGTTCAAGCTGACACCTCTGGGCAAAAGAGTGATACGCGTCTGCCGGGGCACCGCCTGCCACGTGCGCGGCTCGGGCAAGGTGCTCGCCGAAATAGAAAAACGGCTCGGTATCAAGGCCGGCCAGACCACGGAAGACCGAGAATACACCCTGGAGACGGTGGCCTGCATCGGCGCCTGCGCCCTGGCCCCGACGATGACCATCGACAGCGAGACCTACGGCAAGATGACGACCAAGAAAGTCGCGGAGGTTTTAGGTGACAGAAGCAGCAAAACCGAATAACGGCAATCAACGCACCATATTTATCTGCCAGGGAACGGGCTGCGTCTCCGGCAAGTCCCTGGAAATTACCGCAGCCCTGAAAAAGGCTATTGCCGAAAAGGGCTTGAAAAATGTCAGCGTGGACTTCACCGGGTGCCACGGCTTCTGCGAGCAGGGCCCGGTGGCGATAGTCGAGCCGGAAGGCATTTTCTACGCCCATGTGACCCTGAACGATGTCCCGGAAATCGTGGAGTCGCACCTGGAGGGCGGCAAGCCGGTCGAGCGCCTTTTCTATAAAGACCCAGCAACCGGACAGCCGGTGCAGTATCATAAGGACATAAAATTTTACAGCATGCAGCAGCGTATCATCCTGCGCAACTGCGGCCGCATCAACCCGGAAAGAATCGAAGACTACATCGCCACCGGCGGCTACGAGTCCCTGAAAAAAGTACTCAAAGAGATGACGCCGGCGCAGGTCATCGATGAAATCAAGCGCTCCGGCCTGCGGGGACGCGGTGGCGCCGGTTTCCCCACCGGCACCAAGTGGGAGTTCTGCTATAACGTTAAGGCCGACCAGAAATACATGATTTGCAACGCTGACGAGGGCGACCCCGGCGCTTTTATGGACCGCAGCACCATGGAGGGCGACCCCAATACCGTCCTCGAAGGTATAACCATCGCCGCCTACGCCATCGGCGCCTCGGAAGGATACATTTACATCCGCGCCGAGTACCCGCTCGCTGTAAAGCGCGTGCGGCTGGCCATCCAGCAGGCCGAGGCCAAAGGCTTCAGCGGCGATAAAATCCAGGGCTCGGATTTCAGCTTCCACATCCACGTCAAGGAAGGCGCTGGCGCCTTCGTCTGCGGCGAGGAGACGGCCTTGCTGGCTTCCATCGAAGGCAAGCGCGGCATGCCCCGCTCCCGCCCCCCCTTCCCGGCTACCTCAGGACTATGGGGGAAACCGACCACCATCAATAACGTCAAGTCACTGGCCACCGTGCCGGTCATCATCGCCCGCGGTGCGGACTGGTACGCCAGCACCGGCACCGAAAAAAGTAAGGGGACATGCGTCTTCGCCCTGACCGGTAAAATCGCCAACAGCGGCCTTATCGAAGTACCTATGGGCATCAAACTCCGCGAAATTATCTACGAAATCGGCGGCGGTATCCCCGGCAATAAAAAATTCAAGGCCGTCCAGACCGGCGGCCCCTCCGGCGGGTGCCTGCCGGAAACGTCTCTCGACCAGCCGGTAGATTATGAGTCTCTATCCGCCGCCGGCTCGATGATGGGCTCGGGCGGCATGGTCGTCATGGACGAAGATACGTGTATGGTGGATGTCGCCCGCTACTTCCTCTCCTTCACCCAGGCCGAGTCCTGCGGCAAGTGTGTCCCCTGCCGTGTCGGTACCAAGCAGATGCTGGATATCCTAGAAAGAATCTGCCGCGGTGAAGGTGTGCCGGAGGATATCCCTCTGCTCCAGAAGCTGGGCGAAGATATCAAGGCCGGGTCTCTCTGCGCACTGGGGCAGACTGCCCCCAATCCCGTTCTGACCACCCTACGCTACTTCCTGAATGAATACGAGGCCCACATCAATGAAAAGACCTGCCCGGCCCTGTCATGCCAGTCGCTGATTAATTTTTATATCCTGCCGGACAAGTGCCAGGGCTGCGGCATCTGCCTGCGCCAGTGTCCCGCCGGGGCCATCATTGGCGATAAGAGAATGGTGCACGTCATTAATCAGGACAAGTGCGTCAAGTGCGGCACCTGTCTCGAGGTCTGCCCCGCACGCTTCGCTGCCGTCGTCAAGGTATCCGGGAAGAAGCTGGACGTCCCTGCCGAGCCGACGCCGGTAACCGCGGAAAAACCGAAGGCTTCTCCGGCGGCGACATAAAAAATACCTCCTCTCCCCTTGAGGGAGAGGATTGAGGTGAGGGGGATAAAAGAGCGTCATTGCGAGGAGCCGAAGGCGACGTGGCAATCCCCAGCTATAATGTAAGACAATGAGCGGGATTGCCGCGCCTCCGCCTACGCTAAAGCTCCGGCGGATGGCTCGCAACGACACAGTAGTATTATGGACATTACTTTAACTATTAACGGGCGGGAAGTTAAAGCCAGCCGGGGCATGACCGTGCTTGAGGCCGCCCGGGCGGCGGATATCTATATCCCCACCCTCTGCCATTACCCCGATCTGGAACCGTATGGCGGCTGCCGCCTGTGCATCGTGGAAATTGAAAAGGTGCGCGGCCTGCCTACCGCCTGCACCACCCCCGCCGCCGAGGGCATGGTGGTAACCACTGAATCACCCGCCATTAACGAGGTGCGGCGAGCCTCACTGGAGCTGATACTAAGCACCCACCCCTGTGACTGCCTCGACTGCCACCGCCGCCAGCGCTGCCGTCCTACCGATATCTGCCTGCGGCATGTCGCCGTGACCGACCGCTGCATTGTCTGCCCGGCCAACGAGCACTGCGAGCTCCAGGAGGTCGTTGACTACCTGGGCGTCCACAAGCTCAATATACCGCGGGACACCGCGCCGCGCGTGATTGATAACTCCAATCCCTTCTTCGACCTTGACCGCAACCGGTGTATCCTCTGCGCCCGCTGCGTCCGCGCCTGCCAGGAAATAACCGGCGTCGGCGCTATCGACATGGCCTACCGGGGCTACGGGATGAAAGTGGCCACCTTCGGCGATACAACGCTGATGGAATCGATTTGCCGCTCCTGCGGTGAGTGCATGGTGCGCTGCCCGGTGGGCGCCATAATGCCCAAGGATTCCGTCCGCCCGGAGCGAGAAGTCAAGACCACCTGCACCTACTGCGGCGTCGGCTGCTCGATGTACCTGGGCGTTAAAGAAAATAAGATTGTCGGCGTCCGCGGCGATGAGGAGGGCCCGGCCAACCGGGGCAAACTCTGCGTTAAAGGGAGGTTCGGCATCGCCGAGTTCGTCAACCATAAAGACCGCCTGACCGTTCCTTTAATCAGGAAGAACAACCGCCTGGTAGAAGCCTCCTGGGACGAGGCACTTGATTTCGTAGCCTCCCGTCTGGCCAGGTATCACGGCGACGATGTGGCGGTGATTTCCTCGGCCAAGAGCACTAACGAAGACAACTACGTCATGCAGAAGTTCGCCCGGGCAGTGCTCGGCACCAATAACGTTGACCACTGCGCCCGCCTCTGACATGCCCCCACCGTGGCCGGTCTGGTCACAACCTTCGGAAGCGGGGCCATGACGAACTCACTCGCCGATATCAACGATGCCCGCTGCATTTTGGCCATCGGCACCAACACCACCGATGCCCACCCGGTCATCGGTATGAACGTCCGCCGGGCCGTCCGCCAGGGGACCAAGCTCATCGTAGCCAACCCCTTGGAAATCGGCCTGGTGCGTGAGGCCCATGTCTGGCTGCAGCACCGTCCCGGCACGGACGTCGCCTTGCTGATGGGCATGATGAAAGTCATCGTCGATGAAGGGCGGATGGACGCGACCTTTATCGAGGAGCGCTGCGAGAATTATGACTTCTTCAAAGACTCCCTCAAGCACTTCCCCTTGAGTCTGGTAGAGGACATCACCGGCGTGCCCGGGGAAAAGGTGGCCGAAGCCGCCCGTATTTACGCCACCAACAGTCCGGCCTCAATCCTCTACACCATGGGCATCACCCAGCACACCCACGGCACGGACAACGTGATGGCGCTGGCCAACCTGGCCATGCTTACCGGCAATATCGGCAAACCGGGCAGCGGGGTCAACCCACTGCGGGGGCAGAACAACGTCCAGGGCGCCTGCGACATGGGTGCGCTACCCAACGTCTACCCCGGCTACCAGTCCGTGGCCGACGCAATACTGAAAGAGAAGTTTGAGGAGGCCTGGGGCTGTACGTTGAACCCCACCCCCGGCAGGGCCCTCACCGAGATTACCCCCGCCGCTTACGAAGGAAAAATCAAGGCCATCTATCTCATGGGCGAGAACCCGTCTTTAAGCGATCCCGATGCCTCACACGTCCGCGAAGCCTTGCGGCGGCTGGAGCTCTTCGTGGTGCAGGACATCTTCCTCTCGGAGACGGCCAAACTGGCCGACGTCGTCCTGCCGGCGTGCAGCTTCGCCGAGAAGGACGGGACCTTCACCAACACCGAGCGCCGCGTCCAGCGCGTGAGAAAAGCCATCGCGCCGGTGGGCAACAGCCGCCCCGACTGGTGGATAACGTGTGAAATCGCCCGGTGCATGGGGGCCAGCGGCTTCGACTTCGAAAGTCCGGCGCAAATCATGGACGAGATTGCCACCGTCACGCCGAGCTACGGCGGCATCAGCTTCAAGCGACTGGAACAGGAAAGCCTGCAATGGCCCTGCCCCACTGACGACCACCCGGGAACGGCCATCCTGCACACCACCCTCTTTTCACGGGGCAAAGGACACTTCGTCCCGCTGGTGTATAAGCCGCCGGCGGAGATGCCGGACGCCGAATACCCGCTGGTACTCACCACCGACCGCTCGCTGTTCCACTTCCACACCGGCACCATGACACGCCGGGTGAAGGGACTCAATATCTTCCGGAGCGAAGAACTGGTGGCGCTAAATCCGAAAGACGCAGAATCATTAGATATTAAAGATGGCGAAATGATTGATGTTATTTCCCGGCGGGGGAGGGTCACCGCTAAAGCCAGTATGACCGACACCACGCCGCCGGGCACCATCGCCATGACCTTCCACTTCGCGGAAAGCCCCACCAACGAGCTGACCAACCCCGCCCTCGACCCCGTTTCCAAGATACCGGAGTATAAAGTAGCCGCTGTCAGGGTGGAGAAAGTGGGCGGCAAAGTGCCGGTGACAGGCTAGCCCGCCGTCATCAAAACTACCGCAGCATGAGCTTTGACCGAATGGATAAAGAGCCTACAATGGCCCCGCCCTTGGTTGAATATCTAAAACCTTTAAACCAAGCGCCTAACTAAAATACAGATATTACGGCTTGGTTGCCGCGCTGAAAAGTGTAGGAAATTCTATTAATATATCCCGGTCTACATATAGAGATTCCATTTCAGCAAGATGCTCGGCTTTAAACTTCTCAAGACTAACGGGGTCCAAACGGGCCAGGCGCGGGCCGACAAATGAAAGTGCTATATCCTGCCAGTAAGCTGTCGTATCTTTATACCGGCAGTCCAGTTGCTCCGTGATAACTTCTATCTCTTTAAAGCCAGCACCGTTCAGTAATTCCCGGCATTTTTCCGATGTATTCGTACGTTCAATGAAAAATACAAACGGGGGCGGTTGTCCATCATACCGGGATAAACACTCCCCCAAAGATATTAGAATTGGCTGCCACATTCTTTCGCCAAAACTCGTAAAAGCCACTACTCCTCCTGGCTTCAGAACACGGAACCATTCATGAAGCGCTTTAGATATATCCCTGAAATAAAATATCGACGATGCACAGATTACTGCGTCGAAATAATTATCATTAAACTGCAACTCCTCTGCGTCACCTGCGCGGTACTCGATATTTGATAGACCCGAAGAAATAGCTTTTTCCTTTGCCACATCTAAAAATCTATCAGCGATATCAATGCCGACGACTCTTCCTGCGTCACCTATAAACCTTGCGGCTGCCATTGTCGCCAGACCTGTACCGCAGGCAATGTCAAGGACTCGTTGCCCCGGGGACAGCCTGGCATATTCCACCAGTCTCTCGGCGGGTTTATGAATAAATTTAATAGTATCATAATATTTTTCGTAAGGCTCATAGAGAAAACGTCTCACTGGTCCTGCAGAGTTATCGGTCATAGATAACCTCCCGATGATAGTTTCTCCAGTCTATAACCACTAATTATTGAAGTCAAGAAGGTAATAGAGATGTTTTGACCTTCGAATTTTATTTAGCCCTTCCCTTCCTTCATCTCCTGCGGCGCTTTCACCTTGCGGAACATGAAAAACAACGAAAGGTCGTAGCTGATTTTCAGCACCGCGGACCCGAGAATCGGGACCGCCGCTGATATTGCCTGCCACAGCGCGGTAGATGCCAGCGGGGCGACGGTGCCCGTGATGTTGCGCCCTACCGTATTAATCCCCACCATCGCTACCCTTTCATGCGGTTGCACCATGGACATGGTATAAGAGTCACGCACCGGCTGGTCCATCTGCCCCAGGAAAGCCCTTAGCTGCCAGAAAACGATGGCCAGGCCTACCGAAGGAGCATAGAGGGCGGCGATAAGAAACAAGCTCGAAGGGATGTGGGTGAAGACCATCGTGTTGATGAGCCCGATTTTATTCCCTATTTTGGCCGCCAGCCAGAGCGAAACGGCCGCCAGCACCTGCGAGAGGGAAAAGACCAGGGCCAGGTCTTGCAGAGCCAGGCCGAACCTGGTGTAGAACCAGTAAGCGGCCAGGCTTTGTATGAATAAATAGGTGGAAAAGCCGTCCACGGCAAAGAGACCGGTCAGTGTAAAAATCAACCTCCTGGAGGGCAACTTAAACGGATTCGACCAGCGTTGCTGCGTCCGGGCGACTTCAATCGCCGGAGAAAGCAGCCCGTACAGCAACGACACGACCAGGAAAATAGCGCAGAAGCCGACGTACATAAGTTTATAGGAACTGATTTCGCTTATTGAAAAACCGCCCTGGAACAGCGCGGGCAATCCGGCCGCCAGAGCCCCCAGCGCGGCGCCCGCCAGGCCTGAAATACGGTAGACAGCGTAGAGGTCGGTGCGTTTCGGAGGGGGAGCGGCATCCGCCAGACTGGCCTGCTCCAGCAATGCGGCCGGAGATATGCCGCCGGTGCCCACATTACCGAAAAAGGCAACGACAATCAGGAGTATGAGATTATTAGCGAAGACCATTCCCAGGCTGGCGGCGCTTATTAAAATACCGAAAAAGACCATTAAACGCCGCCGACCCATTCTTTCCGCCACCAGGCTAACGACAAAGTTCAGGCAGGCGGCGCCGGCCACTCCGGCGCTTAAAAAGGCCCCTATTTCCACCAGAGTATAACCTAATTTATCCAGGTATAATGCCAGGATAACCGAGGCCGAGCCCTGGACGAAAGCCCGAAGTCCCCAGCTCAATATTATCAGCTTGCCATCGCGGTTAATCCAGGACAGGGGCAGCCTGAATGGTCTGACCACTCTTTATGTCCCTCTTACGTCTTTCAGGGTTTTCAAGCTGTAATTATACCCGGTTTCAGTCGTTTATTCCGCTTCCTG
>CAYWZO010000054.1:0-10949 GCA_964462865.1 uncultured Dehalococcoidaceae bacterium
CCCCGAGATTCTTCGTCGCTTCGCTCCTCAGAATGACATTTGATACAAAGCCCCCCGTTTGGCGAGATAATATATTCATTTTATTAGCTAGTCAGTTAAACTAATAGCTAACCTAAAGGTTCCACCTATTGTACGGTACCGCCCACCATCCTCGCACTTTTTTCCTCTATATCCCGGACGCCTTGAAATATATGGTGGTTTCGTTTCAAATTTTGAAAATAATATTCATAAAATAATGCTAACTATCATAAAAATACGTCAATATAATCCATAGTTGACATTTTGTATTTTCAGATATATAATGAGCCAACATAAATGACCGGAATAAATATCGTGTAACGATAATTACCATAAAAACATATGATAATATATCAGGCACAACTTACTTTTTATTACCGGAAAGACGGTAAGTAATCCCATGGCTAAAGTACATGGGATGTAACCGCGAATCCGTGAAAAATACAATATATTAAAGAAGTGAAAGGAGGCGCAAGCCAATGAAGAGAAACTTACTTCTCATCATATTATCTATCGTAATCATTGGCAGTTTGCTCTTTGGCAGTTGCGCCAAAGAATCAACGCCGACGACGACGGCCCCGGCGCCCAAGCCCACCACCACCGCACCGGCACCGACGACAACGGCACCCAAACCCACCAGCACCGCTCCGGCACCCACAACGACGGCACCACAACCCACCAAGGTAATGCCCTATGGCACCATTACCATCGCCAACTCAACTTTTAGCTATGAAACCTTCGACCCGATAGTCGGCGAATCGTTCTGGGGCTGGGCCATATATGACCCGCTGGTAATCATGAGCATGACGGGTGATGCCATCGGCGTCGCCGCTGAAAGCTGGACCTTAAGTCCCGATGGTAATACCTGGACCTTTAAAATCCGCAAAGGAATGAAGTTCACCAACGGCGACCCGGTGACCTCCGCCGATATCCAGTTCTCGGTACAACACTACGCGGATAAATCATCGACTAACCCCTGGTCTAACTATCTACGTTACAACTTTGCCTCTGACAGCTGTCCTGATGAATATACGTATGTTTACGTGACCCAGCACCCCGAGCCGCAGCTTATCCTGCCTTTCTCTTACACGCGCATCCTGCCCAAAAACTACTTCAATAAAGTCGGCCAGGACCAGTTCCGCAAGGCACCCATCGGCTCCGGACCCTTCAAGTTTTCTGAATTCGTACCTTCCGAAAGGTGCGTACTTGAAGCGAACACGGACTACTGGGGCCAGGTGCCCGCTTACAAGACCATCGTCGACCTGCTGGTACCGGAAGAGTCCACCCGCGTGGCCATGGTCAAGAATGGCGATGCGGATATCGCCCTGGCCCTCGGCCCTGACAGGATTGTCGAGCTGCAAAAAGTCGGTTTCAGAATTGATAAGGTTGGACTTGATACCCTCTTCAACATCAGTTTCCCCGGCACCTGGGATACGGAAAGCCCGACCAAGGACATCAGGGTCCGCCAGGCTATGTCCTACTCCATCAACCGCCAGGAGATGTGCGATACCTATTTCAAAGGCCTGGCCAAGCCGGGCGGCCGGTGGTTTATCGATGAGACCGGCTGGGGCTGGGACCCCTCCTGGAAACCCGACCCCTATGATATGAACAAAGCGAAGGCTCTGCTGGCAGAAGCCGGTTATCCGCAGAACTTCGCCAACCCGGTCATCCAGCTCTGGAGCCCGACGGATATCAGGAATGACCTGATGCAGATACTCAAAGGCTACTGGGATAAAGCAGGTATCCAGACCAAGCTGACCACCGTCGATACCCAGGGATACCTCGGGCTGTTCTTCTTCGGGAAGAGGGGCACGACGGACCCGAACATGGGCTCGGTTATTCCCTGGTATTACGGTTCCTTCCCCCGGTCTGTGTACCATTCCGCCAATATGTACTGCTCCTATGGCGCTCACAGCACAGGCGGCCCCTATGAAGCGGAAGACACCCATGCCGACGCCATCTACCAGAAAGCGGCTTCGGAGCTTGACCCCGTTAAGGCCAAACAATACTGGACGGATTTCCTGAACTACACTTATGACATGTGGGTCAATGTCGGCATCGTTAAGCTGCCCAGTTACGTCGCGGTAGGCCCGAACGTGGGCGCTTTCACCGAACAATTCGCCACTACCACCATCTACCGCGATCTGGCCGGAGCCATGCATCCAGCAAAATAGCGATTGGAGCAAATACCTCAAGGATACACAGGGAAATTCCGGGGGGCAGGCCAACGCTCCCCGGAATACCTTTAGGTATGAGTAAGTATTCCAGGTTCGGTATTTTTGTTTTTCCACCAGGATGAGGTTTATTCCCCGTCTGAAGCCAATAAACGTGTTCAGCCAATCTATTTTAATATTTGACACTATGATGGCACACATGTATCATCTTTTATGGAAGCGGGAAATATACACCGGTGAGTTACGTAACGTTCCCGCGTTTTTTAAGATACTTATTCGTTATTTTAATTACTAAGGAAAAGGGTTAATGGTACGTTTCATCGTCTTACGATTAATACAGACGATAATAGCCCTGTTAGGTATTTCCGTACTTATTTTTGGTCTTGTCCGGCTTTCGGGCGACCCCGTAGACCTTTTCCGGACCCCTACTTCCACCCCGGAACAACTTGACAATATCAGGGAGCAGCTGGGACTGGACAAGTCAGTGCCGCAACAGTACTGGATTTTTATCAGTAACCTTGTCCGGGGCGACCTCGGCTATTCCTACATCAAGAAACGGGCCGTAACCACGATGATTGCCGATGCACTGCCCAACTCCTTGAGACTGGGCATTACCTCTTTCATCATAAGCATGCTGCTGTCAACCTTTCTGGGGGTCTTGGCCGCGACCCGCCGCGATTCATGGATAGATAATTTTGTTAAGTTCCTGGCCGTGCTGGGCCAGGCGCTGCCGGGCTTCTGGCTGGCGATCATGTCTATCTGGGTGTTTGCCGTCGTCCTGGACGTGTTACCGGCCTACGGTACTAAAGGTATCGCCGCCTATGTACTGCCTGTCGGTACGCTGTCAATGTTCCTGCTGCCGGGTATGATGCGCCTGGTCCGCTCCGGCATGCTGGACGTCCTCGATAGCGAATACGTCAAGCTCGCCAGAATCAAGGGACTCCCCGAAAGAATCGTCATCTGGAAACATGCCCTGCGCAACGCCCTGATAGCGCCGCTGACCGTGGCCGGTATGCTATTCGGGCTGCTTATCGCCGGCACCGTAATTATTGAGCAGGTCTTTGCCTGGCCCGGCATCGGCAGGCTTGACTATGACGCGATGATAGCGCGTGATTTCCCCGTCGTGCAGGGGGTTACCCTGATGATAGCGGCTATTATCCTCCTGGTGAACCTGCTGGTAGATATTACTTATGCTTTTATTGACCCGCAGATAAGGTACCAGAGTACCTAGGGATAATAAATGAGCATCGAAAGAAAAAAAGCCGAAGAGGCAATTAAAAGCTTTAAAAAAAGTAAATCCGCCGTTCTACAGTTGAATTTCATCGTCCCGGTAACTATTTTTACGCTGCTGATACTCACCGCGATACTCGCTGACCTTATCGCGCCTTACGACCCGATAGAAACGTCGTTAACGACCAGACTCCTTCCCCCCTCCTTTGTATCCGGCGGCAACCCCGCTTATCTCCTGGGCACGGATGGACTTGGCCGGGATATCTTAAGCCGCATCATCTTCGGTGCTAGGGTTTCTTTAAGCGTGGCGGTAATGGTTATCGTCATCACCGCCGGTGTCGGTACGATTCTGGGCATTCTCGCCGGCTACCTGGGAGGGCGTACCGAGGCCTTCCTCATGCGCGTAACGGACATCAGCCTGTCTTTTCCCGCCATCCTGATTGCGCTGCTCCTGGCCGTTGTCCTGGGCCCGGGTTACTGGACGGTGATTCTGGCCTTATCCATACTCGGCTGGGCGCCGTACGCGCGTTTGATACGCGGCGAGGCCCTCCGACTGCGGCAGGCTGATTTTGTTTCCCAGGCCCGCATCATCGGCAGCTCTTCGATGCGTATCATGACCCGGCACATCTTCCCGAATGTCATCAATCCCCTGATTGTTATGTCTACTCTGCAGGTGGGCCTGGTGATTTTAACCGAGGCCGCTTTAAGTTACCTCACCGCCGGCATTCCGCCGCCGGCTCCTTCGTGGGGTAATATGGTCAGTGACGGCAGGGGTGTCATCGATACCGCCTGGTGGATATCCTTTTTCCCGGGCCTGGCCATCGGTATGGTAGTGCTCTCCGGGAACTTCCTGGGCGACTGGCTCCGGGATAAGCTGGACCCGAGGTTGAGGCAGCTATGAGCGACATACTTCTTAAAGTTGAAGAGTTGCATACCGCCTTCTTCACCCGCCAGGGTGTGGTCAAGGCCGTCGATGGCGTTAGTTTCTACGTGCGGGAGGGAGAGACTCTGGGGATAGTCGGGGAGTCCGGCTGCGGGAAGTCGGTCACCGGTCTCTCGATTCTCCGCCTGCTGCCCGAGCCGGCAGGCAGGATTATCGGCGGGAAGATTATCTTCGAAGGGCGTAACCTGCTGGAGCTGAACAAAGACGAGATACGAGCCTACCGGGGTAAAATGATTTCCATGATTCTCCAGGACCCCATGACCTCGCTCAATCCGGTCTATACTATCGGCGACCAGATTGGGGAATCGGTGCGGCTGCACCAGGGACTCCGTGATGAAATGGCACAGCAGGAGGTAATTTCAGCGCTGCGGCTTCTCAAGATTCCAGCACCCGAGCAGCGGCTTAACGATTATCCCTTCCAGTTGAGCGGGGGGATGAGGCAGCGCGTGGTGGGGGCGATTGCGATGTCCTGCCATCCGCGCCTGCTGATTGCCGATGAGCCCACCACCGCCCTCGATGCCACCATACAGGCCCAGTACATCGCCCTGTTCAAGGACATCCAGAAAAAGACCAACGTGTCCATCATCTTCATTACTCACGATTTCGGGGTGATAGCCAATATGTGCGATCGGGTCAGCGTGATGTACGCCGGAAAAATCGTGGAGACGGCCCCGACCAGAGTGCTCTTTACCGCACCGCGCCACCCCTACACCAGCGCCTTGGTCAACTCGGTACCCCGCCTGGACCGCAAGGATGAGCGGCTTTTCTCCATCGAAGGGCAGCCCCCCTCGATGTTACACCTGCCCCCCGGTTGCCGGTTCCACCCGCGCTGTACCGTGGCGCAGGACGTCTGCCGGGAGCAGGAACCTCCGGAAATAGAAGTCGGCAAGGAGCACTCCGTATCCTGCTGGAGGGTTAACTAGAACATGGCGGATATTTTACTGGAAGGGCGCGACCTGGTCAAGTACTACCCGGTTACCAAAGGCCTGCTACAGCATACCATCGGCTGGGTCAGGGCGGTAGACGGCATATCTTTCACCGTGGAACGAGGGAAGACGTTGAGCCTGGTAGGTGAATCCGGCGCCGGGAAGACGACCACCGCCAGGGCCGTACTGATACAGGAAAAATTGACTTCCGGGTCCATCATCTTTGAAGGGCAGGATATTACCAAATGGCCACAATCGAAACTTAAAACGGAATACCGGCCGAGGGTACAGGCCGTCCAGCAGAACCCGTGGAGTTCCATGAATCCCAGAATGCGGGTGAGAGATATCATCGCCGAGCCGCTGGTGGTCAACACCAAACAGACCAAGGAGCAAAACCGCGAGAGAGTGCTGGAACTGCTGGACCAGGTCGGCATCATGAGAGAAGGTGTGGACCACTACCCGCATGAGTTCAGCGGCGGGCAGCGACAGCGCATTGCGGTGGCACGCGCCCTGGCACTAAAACCCAGCCTGGTGGTACTGGACGAGCCGGTATCAGCCCTGGACGTATCCATCCGGGCGCAGATAATGAACCTGCTGAAAGACCTGCAGGAGATGCACAACCTTAGCTACCTGGTCATCGCCCACAACCTGGCCACCGTACGCTATATGAGCCACACCGTGGCGATTATGTACCTGGGACAGATAGTGGAATACGGGGAGACCGAGGAGCTTTTCAAAAACCCGCTGCACCCGTATACCAAAGCATTGATATCAGCCTCGCTGCTGACCCTGCCTGAAGACGAGGAGCAGGGGATACAGCAGATCATCCTGACCGGTGAAATGCCTTCGCCGCTGAATCCCCCGCTGGGATGCCGCTTCCATACACGCTGCGCCGAGGCCCAGGAAAGCTGCTCCAAAGACGCTCCACAGGTCACATTTGTCGGGACGCAGCACTGGGTCAAATGCCACCATTACGAATAAAACTCACACGGGCCTGTCCTTAAATCCGCCTCAACAGACCTTCGCCGGGTCAAGTTTCCCGCCACCTTCAGTCCGTCAGGAGATGCTGATAACTTTCGGGGTGTTGCTTGAGGTACTCCGCGAGCGACTGCGCCCGGTGCCCGGTCAATCTCGGGACCGTATCGCTGACATTGGCCAGTTCACCGGTAGCTATTTGCAGGAAGTGAGTGACAAAGACCTCGACGTCGTAGTCACTCAAGCCGCTGCCGGTCTTGGCGCGGCGCTCGGCCTCGTACTTGTCCATGCCGCTGGTGGCGCGTGTCATTCTGGCCTCGTGGGGTGTCTGCGCCTGATAGGCAATTTTTCGCCCGGTGGCGGACGATAGTATCTCGGCCGTCTCGGCCAGGGTAATCGCCTCCGGCCCGGTGACATCGTAGGTCAGCCCGTCATGTCCGTCCCGGGTAAGCACCACCGCGGCCACGTCGGCGATATCGTCACGCGTCACCCAGGCGGCGCGCCCCTCACCGGCCGGCGCCCGGATAACGCCCCCGGCCGAGACCATTACCGGTACGTGCTCGGCATAAAGGCTCATACGCAGAAAGGTGAAGGGCAACCCGAGGGCGCGGATATGCTCTTCCGTGTAGTAGTGGTCATGGGACAGGATAAAGGTGGCATCGGGAGCGGAGTTCATAAAAGACAGATAGACAATACGCCCGACGCCCACAGCCGCGGCGGCGTCCACGGCGGTAATTTGCTGCTGGAGACGGTCATAGGGAGGAGGCGCCTTACCCTGCATGAGCGCGTTCTGCACTACTCCGAACAGGTCGCGCGCCGCAATGAGGAACATTGTGTCCACGCCCCGGAGCGCCCGCCCCATGGCCGCGGCATCGCCATAGGCCGAAGCCACTGCTACCTCGGCGCCGGGCAGGCGCGGCGCGTGTTCCGCGTCACGGACAATCAGCCGCTGATTCACCCCCATACTGGAAAGGCGGGCGGCCACCCTCCTGCCAACTTCACCGTTGGCGCCAGTCACTGCTATCATCGACTTCTCCTTTCGGGGGTGACAGCCTTTTTATTGGTGAGACAATTATACAACTATTTTCCAAAAAGCTCACCTGCCCAGTCTGAAAGCGATATTTACATTAGATATATCAGGCATTACAATAAATATGTCCGATTGCTATTTGCGTCATCGTAAAACGATTATTAAAGGAGAGAAAAGGTGTTGCTCCAAGACAGGGTGGCGCTGATTACGGGAGGTGGCAGCGGCATGGCCCAGGCAGCGACTTTCATGTCGGTCATACCCAACGGAGGCAGTGATGAAAAAGTTAAGAATCAGTAACAAGCGAATCGATGACGAGTTACTGATGCAAAGGCGGCGGGCGGAGCTCGATAAATGGCCGACGGGCCGGGAAGTCGACTTCGAGGAAGTGGTCGCCTACCAGAAGAGCCTGCCAGACAGCAAAATCTGGTGGAAGGTGATGGCCAAGCTCCGCGAGGAAGGCCGGATGAGCGTCTTCCCCCGGGCCGGCACGCCGATACTGGAAAAGATGATTGAGCTCTGCCAGGGACTGCGGGACACCGGTGTGGTGCTTATCCCGGTAACGACCGATAGCTACACGCGGCTCGGCCAGTACGAGAAAGTGGAAGGGGTCCTCCAGGAGTGCTACCGTACCGGCCAGGCGCTTTTGAACGGTTACCCCATCATCAACCAGGGCGTGAAAAAGACGCGCAAGCTCGTGGAGAGCGTGGATGCCGCTTTCAGCCCCCGGGGGGCGGGCGGGGAAATCGCCATCGCCTCCGGCCTGACCACTTACGAGGGCAACATCAGCTTTTTAACCTTCGGCAGCTACTCGAAGAAAATGTCCATCCGGGAGCTGGTGGCCAGTTGCCAGAACGGCATGAGGGTTGCCGGCTGGTACGCCGATAGAGGCGTGATACTCTGCACCGACCTGCACGGGTGGCTGCCCGGCGCGCCTTTCCCCTTAAGCGTCAACATCGTAACCCTGGTCATCGAGGCGCTGATGGCGGCGGAGCAGGGGCAGAAAGCCCTGTACCCCATCGTGCACTGCCTGGGCAACCTGGCCCAGGACCTGGCCAATATCAAGCTCGCCCCGCGCCTCATCAGGGAGTATCTCGATAAATTCGGCTACCGGGACACGCTAATCACCGGCACCTGCCCCGCCCAGACACCGCTTTTCCCCGTCGCCAAGGACATGGGAGGCGCTTTCGCCTACCTCTGCTACGTCTCCATGGTCGGCGCCCTCTCCCGGAGCAACGCCGTCGATTTAAGGAGCATCGATGAAGGTTCCGGCGTGCCCACCAAAGACACCAACACGGTGAGCTACCGGGCCGCCAAGTGGATTTTCGACGTGGTGCGGGAGCAGCGGCTAGAAATCGACGTAAAAGACGTGGCCGCGGAAGAAAAAATCACGGAGATAGAAGTCAGGGCGATGCTCGACAGGATTCTGGAGCTCGGCGACGGCGACATTCTCGAAGGTACGGTGAAGGCCGTTGAGTCCGGCGTTCTCGATTCGCCGTGGAGCCCCAATCTCACCGTGAAAGACAAGGTGCTGGGAGTCAGGGATATCCGGGGGGCCTGCCGCTACCTGGAGTTCGGCAATTTGCCCCTCCCCGAGGAGATTAAAAATTTCCACCGCCAGAAAATAGCCGAGCGGGAAAGGCTGGAGGGTAAAAAAGCGGACTACCACACCGCCGTCAGGGACCTGGTGAGCTTCAGCCAGGGGAAAATCGTCGGGCTGCCCCCGTACGACCAGTAGCCTGGTTTTTTCAACACGACAATCCCGGGAGGAAACACCATGAAAAAAATACCGACAATCATCACGGGGACCGTCGGCATGGACGCGCACATCATCGGTACCAAGGTAGTCTCCCGAGCCTTAAGGGAGGCCGGCTTTAAAGTGGTGGAACTGGGTATGCAGGTCACGCCGGAGGAATTCATCAACGCCGCCCGGGAAAACGGCGCGGACGCGATCCTGATGACCTCGCTCTACGGCATGGCCGAGCTGGACCTGAAAGGGTTTTATGAAAAATGCCTGGAGGCCGGACTGGGAGACGTCCTCCGGTATATCGGCGGAAACCTGGCCATCGGCCGGTACGACCCTAATGACATTGAGCCGAGATTTAAAAAACTCGGCTTCGACCGCGTCTACCCGCCCGGGACGGACATCCACAAGGTCATCGAGACCGACCTTAAACCAGACCTGCAGGCCAGAGGCAGGATGTAAGCGCCAGAGCGACCGACGGATAATAGCAGACGGCCGGTTGGTTTTCACCGTTCATGAACATTTAGTGTGAGAGATTATCATATAAAGAAGTTTAAAATGCTCAACCACCTCCGCGCCCTTGACCTGACCGATGAAAAAGGCTTCCTCTGCGGGAAGATACTGGCCGATTTAGGCGCCGACATCATTAAAATCGAGAGGCCGGGCGGCGACCCCTCGCGGCGTCTCGGGGGGTTCTGGGGCGATATGCCCCACCTGGAGAGGAGCCTGTACTGGTTCGCTTACAACTCCAACAAGCGGGGTATTACCCTGAACATCAGGACGGCGGACGGCCGTGAAATATTTAAAAAACTCGTTAATACCGCTGATTTCGTTATCGAGTCGTTCGCGCCGGGCTACCTGGACACTCTGGGGCTGGGCTATGCCGACTTGAGCCGTATCAATCCTGGCATCATCATGGCATCCATCACGCCCTTCGGGCAGACGGGCCCCTACCGGGACTTTAAAGACTCGGACATCGTGGTGATGGGCCTGTGCGGGACGCTTTACCAGACCGGCGAATCTGACGGGACGCCGGTGCGTATCAGCCTGCCCCAGTCTTATCTCCACGCCGGGGCGGACGCGGCCGTGGGCTGTATGGTGGCCTACCACCACCGCCAGGCCACCGGGGAGGGACAGCACGTGGACGTCTCCCTGCAGCAGAGCGCGGCCTGGTTCCAGGCCAATGACCTGCCCACCTGGGAGCTCAATCACGTGATTTTAAAGCGTTCGGGCGCTTTCCGCACCGGTTTCTACCATGACAATGACCAGCGGCAGGTCTGGCCCTGCCAGGACGGCCATGTATTCTTCAACGTCATCGGCGGCCGGACAGGTGCCAAGTCTCTAAGCGCGCTGGTGGCGTGGATGGACAGCGAAGACGAGGCGACCGATTTCCTGCGTAACATGGACTGGAACAGCTTCGACATGTTTACCGTCTCCGGCGATGTCATACGTCAGATCGAGGAGCCGGTGGGTCATTTCTTCCTGAAATATACCGCCAGAGAACTGCTGACCGAAGCCGTACGCCGGGGCATATCCCTCGGCCCGCTTTCCAGCATGAACGATTTACTGCATGACGATAACCTCAAGGAGCGCCGTTTCTGGAAGGACATCGCCCACCCGGAGCTGGGGACGACCATCACCTATCCGGGAGAGTTCATCAGGTCGTCGGAGGCCGACTGCTCCACCAGGTTCCGCGCCCCGTTAATCGGGGAACATAACATCACGATTTACCGCGAACTGGGGCTTTCCCGGCAGGACATCATTACCCTGAAACAGGCAGGAGTGATTTAGAGGGAGAGTTAATTGGACATCGAGGAGAGACAGGGCGTTTTCCGCGGCCTGACCATCTTCGCTTTCTGCTGGGCGGTGGTCGGCCCGCTGACGATGAAGTTCTTCGCCGACCACGGGGCGA
>CAYWZO010000055.1:0-3111 GCA_964462865.1 uncultured Dehalococcoidaceae bacterium
AAATCGGTATTGCCGCCGAAGTTGAGCTGGTAGGTCTTTTCCAGCTTCACACCGCGGTCGACGAAGAGCTTGGCGAGCACGCGGTGCACGATGGTGGCGCCTACCTGCGACTTGACGTCATCACCGATGATAGGCAGCCCGTGGTCGGCGAAACGCGCGGCCCAGTCCTTGCGGCTGGCGATGAAGACCGGGATGCAGTTGACCATGCCACAGCCGGCCTGCAATATCTGTTCGACATACCACTTGGTGGCCATTTCGCTACCCACGGGCAGGTAACTGATAACGACGTCGGTCTTGGTCTCCTTCAGGACTTTGACGATATCCACCGTCGGCCAGGGCGCTTTCTGGATGATTTCTGACAGGTACTTGCCGAGGCCATCGTGGGTCATGCCCCGCTGCACTTTCACGCCGGTGTGGGGGACCTCGCAGAACTTGAAGGTGTTGTTCGGTTTGGCATAGATGGCTTCGGCCAGGTCTTTGCCGACCTTGTTTTTATCGATGTCGAAGGCGGCCACGAAGTTCACATCGCTGATGTGATAGCCGCCCAGGTTGATGTGCATCAGACCGGGTATGGTTTCCGATTCCTTGGCGTTTTTATAGTAATGTACGCCCTGTACCAAAGAAGAGGCGCAGTTGCCCACGCCGATGATGGCAACATTGATTTTTGACATTTTGTCGTTGTTTCCCCTTTCTAAATAAGGGCGGCCGGGCTTGCGACCCGGTATCGAACCGCGTCTTTTTCTCATGTATTCGCGCTGGTACGATTTTTTAGCTTTGCCCTTTAGCATGCATTATACGGCGGGGTCTAACAGATTGCAACACCCGGTGGCAGGGTCTCACAATTCTTTATAAAATCTTTATAATATATAATTGTTAGACCTTTATTATTTGTTAGACCCTGATAGCGCACGGTGAACGTTGGCTCCTCCGTGTTGCACTATATGCTTTTTTACGGTGCGTGTCAAGGCTGGCGACAACTTTAGCTTTGACTGGAGTCATGACGAGGAGCGCAGTAACGTAACAATCCCTAGCTCTGGTTTAAGATATAAATGGGGATTGCTTCACCTCCCGACTCCGTCGGGACGGTCTCGCAATGACATCATTGTTGTGGCAACAACTATCACTAAGTGCTAGAATAACAGCGGAAAGGGATTGGCATGGCCAAAGAGCAGAAACCTCCGGAGGGGATACACCGGGGACACCGCAGGAGGCTGCGGGAGAAGTTCCTCAAGTCCGGTTTGGGCGGCTTCCACGATTATGAAATTATTGAGCTGCTGTTGAGTCTGGGCACGCCCCGACGGGACTGCAAAGAGCCGGCGAAAGAGGCTATTAAGAAGTTCCAGACACTGCGGGGAGTCCTGGAGGCCCCGACCGCAGAGTTACAGCAGATTGACGGCATCGGCGCCCACAGCGCCTTCGGCATCAAGCTGGTGCAGGAGGTCGCCCGGGAGTTCCTCAAGGCAAAAATCCTGGACAAGCCTTTTTATAAGTCGTCACAGGAGGTCTTCGATTATCTTTACCATGCCATGAGAGGACTGAAGAAAGAGGTCTTCAAGGTGGTCTACCTGAACAGCCAGAACCAGATTATCAATACCGCCGACCTCTCCGAAGGCACGGTCAACAGCAGCTCCGTTTTCCCCCGCGAGATTGTCGAGGGGGCGGTAAAAAACAATGCCGCCGCCCTGATTTTCGTCCATAACCACCCCTCCGGCAACCCCGAGCCGAGCACCAATGACAAGGGACTTACCCGCGAGCTGGTCTTCGTGGGCAGGATCATGCGTATTAAAGTACTGGACCATATCATCATTGGCGAAAATTGTTACTACAGCTTTGCCGGAGAGGGGCTGGTCGAGGAATACGAGACGGACTTTTTGAACCTGATGTTGCGGGGCACCGCCGAGGCCAGGCGGCGGCTTTATAAGGCCAGGGAATCATCCGAAAAATTTAAATATCAGGGGCGGGCTTAAAACCCGCTTTTGTATTGCTATAACCTAGCTTTCCCATCAGGGGAGAAGAATTTTTCCAAATCCAGCAATAATTTTTTCATTTCTATGCCCGCGCTGAAGCCCCCCAATCCGCCGCCAGAGGCAAGCACGCGGTGGCAGGGGATAATCACGGGGAAGGGGTTTTTCGCCAGGGCCTGCCCCACGGCGCGTGCCGCTCCCGGCTGGCCGATTTGTGAAGCCACCCACTGGTAGCTACGGGTCTGCCCGTAGGGAATCTGCCGGGCGGCCCGCCACACCCGGCGCTGGAAGGGCGTTGCCCCGGAGAAGTCCAGCCTGTCGGGGAAGTCCACGCGGTGGCCAGAGAAGAAGGCCTGAAAGCGTGCCGCCAGGTCGGCGGTGTCATCAGGTGCCGGAACGGCGTCAGCCAGCAGCTCCCGGACTTCCCGCGCCGATTTACGGGGCAGGATGACGCGCCGCAGACCGCTGGTTGAGCTTAAAATCCCCACCCAGCCGGCGGCGGTATTGAAGACGGAACAGTACAATTTCCGGGCCATGAGCGGTTTTAACCGGAAGGTTCAGGCGGACGGCCTGCCATACGGCGCTGGAGGAGGGCCGCCAGTACGATAAGGACGATGCCGAGAAAGATGCTGGCCACGATTTTGATAAGCTTCGAGAAATCGAGGCTAAGGAAATAAGCGTAGGTAAAGACGCCGGCCACCACGGCCACGCCGTAGCTGACGAAGTGAGCCTTGACCGACCTGGCCTTGACCGCCCGGAAGATAAGCCAGCCGATGAAAGCGAGCGCCGCCAGTACCGCTACCGCCGTCGCCATGGGCTACCACCCCAGTCCTTCAAAGTATTTCCCCAGGAAGGCGAAGAGGCCTACCGTGAGCAGCAACGCGCCGAGTTTGCCAATATCGGAGAGGTACCTGACGTATTCCGCCGCCAGATAGCCCACGCCGGCGAGGCAGAACAGGATACCGAACCCGTACAGCACAAATTCCAGTTTCATATCTTCTTACACGCCTCTCGAATTATCGCGTCGGTACCTCCGGTGCCGGGACGGTCTTGATTATCGTCGGCGAGGCTTGAATATAAACGCTTGCCTCGCGCACGATATCGCCCCGGTTGATTTTAACATTAACAATATAATTCTGCTCCACAG
>CAYWZO010000055.1:3211-10875 GCA_964462865.1 uncultured Dehalococcoidaceae bacterium
AAGATAAGGATAATCCCCAGAAAACAGGCCAGGGCCAGATACAAGAACAGGTTATGACGTTTTACCTTCATATACCCCTTGAACAGGACTTGCTATTTTTAACTCTATATCTAATACCCCGGACTGTCAACATCAGTCCCGGGGTAACTCCGCCTCGATAAGGCCGTAGTTGCCGTCGTTGCGCCGGTAGAGGAGACGGGTCTCACCGGTCTCTTCGTCCGCGAAGAGGAAAAAACTATGCCCGAGGCTTTCCATCTGCTCGATGGCTTCGGCCAGGGTCATCGGTTCGATGGCGAAGCGTTTACGCTTGACCACCTTGCTTTCGACCCCGGGAGGTTCGGGGTGGGAGTACTTACCCCTGGCCAGCGGGTTGCCCCGGCCTTTAGCATACAGCTTGCCCTTGCGGCGTTCCAGCTGCCGGGTCAGGATGGCGACCGCTTTATCCACGGCCGCGAATACGCTTTCCGCCCGCTCTTCGGCGTGGAGGAGGGCGCCGCCGCTGGCGCTCTGGACGGTCACCCGCAGCAGGAATTGCGCCTGTGGTGATTTGGTGCCTTCCCGCGAAATTTCGGCTTTAACATCGATAATGTCGGGTTTGTGCCGGTTGAGCTTGCCCAGCTTGCGCTCAACGTAGCGCTGGGTCTCCGGCGTAATTTCCATATTGGTACCGGCGATATGCAGTTCCATGGCTAATACTCCTGGACAGATATTTTTATAGTTCCAGCGTTAACACCAGTCCCCAGACCGTGGCGGCCCCGGCAGCTTTGAGCGTACCGGCGCAGGTATTGAGGGTAGCGCCTGACGTTGAGACATCATCAACCAGGATGACACTTTTTCCCCGCAGGCGTTCGTCGCGGCAGGTGAAGGCACCGGTGACGTTGCTTTGCCGCTGTTCGATGCCGGACGACCTCGCCTGCGGAAGGGCATGTTTGAGGCGTATCAGGCAATTTTCCACCACGGGCAGGCCGCTAAGGCGTCCCAGCTCCCGGGCCAGCAAGGCGCTTTGATTATAGCCGCGCTCCTTTAACCTGTGGCGGTGCACCGGTACCGGCACCAGGACATCGCCCGGAACGTGACTGGCGGTGAAATAGTCGTACAGCAGTCCTGCCAGCAGCGGCGCCAGCGCCTTGAGGTTCCGGTACTTGAGCTCGTGGATGGCGGTACGCATGACACCTTCGAAAAGGAACGGGGCGCGGATGCCGTCGATATCGCCCGGCCATCCAGCGCAGCCGGGGCACCCGTCACTGGCAGGCCCACTCAACAGGGGACGCCCGCACCGGGAACAGACGGGAGGGATAATTACTTTAAGAGACTGGCGGCAGGCACCGCAAATGAACTCACCTTCCCGGCCGCAACCGAGGCACCAGCGCGGGAAAAGCAGGTCAAGTGCCAACCTCTTGAAATACTGTACCGGAGGGAGCACGCTTACCATCCGTGGTTATTCCCGTAATTTTGCAGATAAAGGCGCACCCTACCGGGCTACCGGGGGCGGGAGTTATGCATCGAACCGCTCATAATAGGTTCGTCTCTATAAACATCACCGTTCCTGATTTTCAGGTTGAAGCCGCAATCAGGATTGGTGCAAACCCAGGCCTTGTAATGAATGGCAGCTCCCTGACTGCCGAAATCGGATAAGGGTACCAGGTCTCCAGAATTACACTTCTGGCACTTGGGGAAATTGTTCTGTTCCATGGGTCCTCCTCCCAGCCGTAAAAGATATGAAACCGTATTAGTATACCGTATTACCCCGGTAGTTGACAAGAGGCATGTTAAAAACTGACGGCTTTGCTGACTTCGTAAGAGGATTTAAATTTAATCGTATTACGATAAAATGGGTAACGTTTCTCCGGGGCGGAGAGCGTGCCCTGGGGAAACAGGACAAGAACCACTCTTCATCAATTCTCATATTATGCTAAAATATCGTTAACGAAATTGAAGATGGATGACACCTGCTTAATCGGCCAGCTTTACCGGCTCGCCCGCCTGTATAACGTCCAGACCGCTTTTTACGGCGTCCGCCACCGCCGGCATACCGCCCCGGCGGAGAGCCTGCTGGCGGTGCTCCGTGCCCTCGGCGCTCCGGTGGCGTCCCTGAATGATGTTGCTTCCGCCCGGCGCGAGCGGGAGCAGGCGGTATGGCGGCAGGTACTGGAGCCGGTGACCGTCGCCTGGGACGGCGAGCGGCCGGTAATCCCGGTCATACTTCCGGCTGATATCGCTGACATGCCCGGCTACGGCCGTCTGGAGATGGAATCGGGGGAGGGCAAGGAATGGAAAATCGGGCCTGGCGGGTCGCCGATTGTCAGGAGTGCCGGGGTGGAAGGCCAGCATTATACGGTCAGGAAACTGATTATACCGGAAGGCCTGCCTCATGGCTACCATAAATTGTTCTTAGAGGTTAAAGGTAAGCGATGGGAGACGATGATAATAGCGGCGCCGCGTAAGACCTATTCCCCCGTTAATGAAAAAGATAAACGTAGCTGGGGCGCTTTCCTACCGCTCTACGCCCTGAAAACGGCGCAGGGCTGGGGCAGCGGCGATTACTCCGGGCTGGGCGCTCTGATGGAATGGGTGGCGGGGGAGGGGGGAAACAGCGTGGGGACGCTGCCGCTGCTGCCGGTCTTCCTCGACGGGACATACGACCCCAGTCCCTACGCCCCGGTGAGCCGGCTGCTCTGGAACGAGTATTACGTTGACATGACCAAAGCGCCGGAACTGATACAGTGTCCCCCGGCGCAGGCGCTGGTGCAGTCGGCGGACTTCACTTCGGAAATCGAGAGCCTGCGGGGGCAAACGCTGGTGGACTACCGCCGTGTTATGAATCTGAAACGGCGGGCCATGGAAGAGATAGTCCGCCACCGGAATGATTGGGGTACCGAACGACTGGAAGAGTTCCGGCGCTTCGCCCGGGAAAACCCCGTGGCCGAGGAATACGCCAGGTTCCGCGCCGTGATGGAGAAACAACATGTCCCGTGGCAGTCGTGGCCGGCGCGGCTGCGTGACGGCGATATACGTGAGACCGATTATGATGAAGATATAAAAAACTACCACCTGTATGCGCAGTGGCTGGCCCGGCGGCAGGTGCGGGAACTGGCCGAAAAGGCTAGCCGGCAGGGCGTGAAGCTGTATTTCGATTTGCCCGTCGGCGTCCACCCGGACGGCTATGACGTCTGGCGCCACCAGGATATCTTTGCGCCGGGCGTCAGCGCCGGGGCGCCGCCAGACCCGGTCTTTACCACCGGCCAGGACTGGGGTTTCCCGCCCCTCCACCCGGAGAAGGTCAGGGCGCAGGGCTACCACTATATCCGGGATTATATCAGCCATCACCTGCGCTACGCCGCCATGCTCCGCATCGACCATGTCATGGGGCTGCATCGGCTTTACTGGGTTCCCCGCGGGTTCGCCGCCAACCAGGGCGTCTACGTACGCCACCGGGCCGAGGAGCTTTACGCCATCCTGGCAGTTGAGTCGCACCGGCACCGGAGCGTCATCGTTGGCGAGGACCTGGGCATCGTCCCCGGCTACATCCGGCCTGCCATGGCCCGGCACGGACTGCACCGTTTGTATATCCTGTACTATGAGCTGGCTGATAGCGCCGCGCGAACGCCCCGCCGTATCCCCCGCCACTGTGTCGCCGGCCTGAATACGCATGACATGCCACCCTTCGCTGCTTTCTGGGAGGGCGCGGATATCCGGGAGAATGCCAGGCTGGGGATATTAAAAGAAAGAGATGTTGACGGGGAAGCAGAGTCACGCCGGGCGGCCAAGACCGCTCTGACTGCCTTCCTGCGGAGTAGGGGCTTTTTTAAAGAAGCGGGCAGCAGCACGATATCGGCCTTGAAGGCCTGCCTGTCTTTCTTGAGCGCCAGCCGGGCGCATACCGTGATGGTTAACCTGGAAGACCTGTGGCTGGAGACCAGAGCGCAGAACATACCCGGCAGCGGCGACCGCTACCCCAGCTGGCAGCGGAAAGCCCGCTACGCACTGGAAGAGTTTTGCCGGATGAGTGAGGTTAGTGATATTCTTGGTGAAGTCAGGAAAATGAAATAAAATTCCTTTTGACGAAAGGGGATGAAGATGGCAATGACTTTACGGCAATTAGAAGCCGAGGTGAAAAAGCTACGAGAGCAGGTGACCGAGGGGGCCCGGGCGAAAGACTATGTAGAAATATGGAAATTACAATCACGCTATGCCCACCTGTATTATATGGGTAAAACATCCGAGGTTCCGGCGCTTTTCGCTAAGAAAACACCGGGGGTTACCCTCGAGATAGAAGACAGCGGTGTCTACGAGGGTATAGAAAGCATTACCAGATTCTGGAACACGGTTTTTAATGAAAAAAGGATGATGACCCCCGGACGCCTGGCCCTACATATGACCGTAAATCCAGTTATCGAAATTAATAAGGCAGGTACCAGAGCTAAAGGGGTCTGGCACTCACACGGGTTTTGTAGTTTCGTGAGGGGCGATTCTTATAGACAGTTCCTGTGCCTGGGGAAATATGACATGGAGTATGTGAAAGAGGACGGACAATGGAAAATCTTCAAGTTTGCCTACCGGCTCGCTTTCATGTGTCCTTATGAAAAAGGCTGGGTGGAAGAGCCCATCGGTGCCAGCATTACCGGCAATCCGGAAAACATTCCCGATAAACCGACCACCTACTTCATGCCGTATAGTCGGTACCGGATAAACATCATGCAGCCCCCACCGCCGGAACCCTATAGTGATTAACTATGGTGAGATTGTCAATATTTAGTGATAGAATAGAGGTGAAATCAGTCTTCCTGCGGTACCGGTCGGTATCCAATTAGGCATTTTGGCAAGGGAGATTAGAGAGGAATTGCGATGGTCTCGGAACACTATATCTGTATCCACGGGCATTTTTACCAGCCGCCGCGTGAGAACGCCTGGCTGGAAAGCGTGGAGTGGCAGGACTCGGCGTATCCTTACCATGACTGGAATGAAAGGGTCACCGCCGAATGTTACCTCCCCAATACATCGTCGCGCATCCTGGATAAAAACGGGTATATCGACCGTATCGTCAGCAACTACGAGAAAATGAGCTTCGACTTCGGCCCGACGCTGCTCGACTGGCTGGAAAAGCAGGCGCCCGATGTCCACGAGGCAATTATCGGGGCTGATTTACAGAGCCGGCGGAACTTTTCCGGGCACGGCTCGGCCATGGCGCAGGCCTACAACCATATCATCATGCCCCTGGCCAACCCCCGCGACCGGTACACCCAGGTGGTCTGGGGCATCCGGGACTTCGAATACCGCTTCGGGCGAAAACCAGAGGGGATGTGGCTGCCGGAGACTGCTGTCGATTACGAGACGCTCGATGTCATGGCCGGGCTGGGTATCAGCTTCACGGTGCTGGCCCCGCACCAGGCCGGGAGGGTCAGGCGTTTAGGAGCCGCAAGCTGGAAGGATGTCGGCCACGCTACCATCGACCCCACCCGCCCGTATCTTTTAGAGCTGCCTTCCGGCCGCCGAATCAGTGTGTTTTTTTACGACGGGCCTATCTCTAAAGACGTGGCTTTTGAAGATGTCCTTAAAAGCGGCGAGGCTTTTGCCCGGAGGCTTACCGGCGCATTTAAGGACGGGAAAGACCGGGCGCAGCTCGTTCACATCGCCACCGACGGCGAGACCTACGGTCACCACCGCCGCTTCGCGGACATGGCGCTGGCTTTTGCTTTGCACTATATCGAAGCGAACAAACTGGCGAAAATCACCAATTACGGCGAGTTTTTGGAGAGATTTCCCCCCACGCACGAGGTCAGGATTATCGAGAAAACGTCCTGGAGCTGCGTGCATGGCGTCGACCGCTGGTGGAGCGATTGCGGCGATACCACCGGCACCGGCAGCCACCCGGACTGGAACCAGCAATGGCGGACACCCCTCCGCAACGCCTTCGACATGCTGCGCGATACCCTGGCCCCACGCTACGAGGAGAAGGCCCGCCCGTTATTTAAAGACCCCTGGGCCGCCCGGGACGGATATATCGACTTGATTCTCGACCGCTCGCCGGCAGGTGCCGCCCGATATTTTGATAAATATGCTTCCCATGCGCTGAACGAGGAGGAAAAAGTCACCGCGCTCAAGCTGCTGGAGATGCAGCGCCACGCCATGCTGATGTACACCAGTTGCGGCTGGTTCTTCGATGAGCTGTCCCGCCCGGAGCCGGTGCAGGTCATCCAGTACGCCGGGCGGGTGGTGCAGCTGGCGCAGGAACTTTTTGGCGATGGACTTGAGGAGGGATTTCTCAAGATACTGGAACAGGCCAAGAGCAATATACCGGAGCAGGGGGATGGCCGCCGCATCTACGAGAGCCTGGTAAAGCCGGCCATGATTGACCTCACCAAAGTGGCCGCCCATTACGGCATCAGCTCCCTTTTTGAGAAATACAGCGATGAGAACAAGGTATATTGTTACCAAGTAAAAAACGATGACTACCGTACCACCGATTGCGGCAAGGCCCGTCTGGTGGCCGGCCGCTCCCGGGTGACCTCGGAAATCACGGGCGAGTCCGCCGTTTTTAGCTACGGCGTTTTTCACCTGGGCGGCCACGTCATTCACGCCGGCGTGCGCGGCTACCGCGATGAGGAAGAGTACCAGAATTTGGTACGGGAAATAACGCAGACCTGCGCCTCCGCCGATTTTACCGGGGTTATCCAGCGGCTGGACAGGCACTTCGGCAGTGCCACCTACTCGCTGAAATCGCTCTTCCGCGACGAACAGCGGGAGGTGCTGGACCATATCCTGCAATCGACGATGACCGAAATCGAGACGGCCTACCGGCAGCTTTACGAACACCATTACCCGCCGATGCGCTTTCTCTCCGAGCTGGGGGGGCCCGTGCCCCGGGCCTTCCATTCCGCCGCCGAGCTGATTATCAATATCGACCTGCACCGCGCCGTTCACAGCGAGGAGATTGACACGGCGGCTATCAAGAGCCTCATTGAGACCGCCTCGACATGGCAGGTGGAACTCGATGCCGACGGCATCAGCTACGATTTAAAAGAAAAGCTGGAAGAGATGATGACGGAGCTGGTTAACAACCCCGATAATTTCGATGCCTTGAAGAATATTCTTGATGCGGTGACACTGGCGCGTGACCTGCCTTTCCCCGTCGACCTGTGGAAGGTGCAGAACCTCTACTGGGAGATGCTGCAAAGTATATATCCCTTATACCGGGAAAAAGCCAATGCGAAAGATGAGGCGGCGGCAGCCTGGGTGGAGGCCTTTAAGTCCCTGGGGGAAAGCCTGTCGATTAGGGTGGACTGAATATCCCCCCTTTCAAACCAGATAGACGGTGGGTTGGGTGGCCACCCGCTCCCCTATTCTTTAACGTGGTAGCGGTAATACAACACCAGGCCAACCACCAGCGTGGCGATGGCGATGATGTTGGCACCGATAATGACCGGGTCCTGCCGCGCAATACCGTAAACCAGCCAGAGCGCGCAGCCAATCATCAACTGGAACATGGTGACGTTACTCACGTCTTTAGCTGATTTCCGAAGCCACATTTTCCGCACCTGGGGCACGAAACTGAAGCTGGTAAGCAACGCTGCAATGATACCGATTATCGTCCAGACCGTGAAATCCATATAGTCCTTCTTTCCAGGCAATCCGAAGTCAGCCAGAGACGGGCTTCAGGAATATCA
>CAYWZO010000056.1:0-1272 GCA_964462865.1 uncultured Dehalococcoidaceae bacterium
GTGCTGCTCAAGCCGACCACCGATACCGGCTGCCAGGTCATCGTGCTGGGCAAGGCGGTACGGAATATCACCGCCCGCGACTACTATCAATACACCCCTGCCCTGCTGGCCACCGTTACCGAAGCCCTGGACCGCCTCCGCGCCGCTTACGATATCGTCGTCATCGAAGGGGCGGGCAGCCCGGCAGAGATAAACCTCAAGGAGAGGGAAATCGTCAATATGCGGGTGGCGAAAATTTCCGGTTCGCCCGTGCTGCTGGTGGGCGATATCGATAAGGGCGGCGTTTTCGCGTCGCTGGTCGGCACGCTGGAGCTGCTGGAAGAGGACGAGCGGCGCTATTTCAAAGGTCTGATTATCAACAAATTCCGCGGCGATGTCACCCTCCTGGGGGAAGCGCTGGACTTTTTAGCCGGGCGCACCGGCGTTCCCGTGCTGGGGGTGGTGCCTTATTTCCGTGATATCCGCATCGCCCAGGAGGACTCGGTCTACCTCGATGAAAGGGGCGAAAGACCGGCCGCCGGCGACCTGGATATCGCCGTGATACGCCTGCCCCATATCTCCAACTATGACGATTTCGACCCCCTGGAGGCCGAGGAATGCACGGTACGCTACGTGGCCCGGCGCTCCGAGCTCGGCAACCCGCACCTCATTATCCTCCCCGGCACCAAGAGCACCATTGCCGACCTGGCTTACCTGCGTCAGGCCGGGCTGGCCGCGACCATCCTCGAAAAGGCCGGAGCGGGCACGCCGGTGGTCGGCATCTGCGGCGGCTACCAGATGCTCGGGCAAAGAATCCTCGACCCGCAAAAAGTCGAATCGAACGAGGCGGAGGTCGCCGGCCTGGGGCTGCTCGACGCCGTCACCGAGTTCGCCCCGGTAAAGTCCACCACCCAGGTCAGGGCCCGCATAATTTCCGACCTGGGTATACTTGCCGGTGCGAGGGGGCTGGAAATTACCGGCTACGAGATACACATGGGGCAGACCCGCTCCGCGGCACAGACCGGTGCCTTCCACGTCATCCAGACCCCGCAGGGCGCCACCGATTACAACGATGGCATGTTAAGCGAAGATGGAGCGGTGCTCGGCACCTACCTTCACGGCCTTTTCCACAACGACGCTTTCCGGCAGACGTTCCTCAATACTTTAAGGAAACGCCGGGGACTGCCTGAAAGCAACAACGGCGCCATCTCCGTTAAAGACCGGGAGTACGATAAACTGGCGGACCTGGTACGCCATAGCCTGGATATACCGCAAATCTACCGGATACTGGAG
>CAYWZO010000056.1:1372-3387 GCA_964462865.1 uncultured Dehalococcoidaceae bacterium
TTTGAAAAGCATTTTAATACTCGGCGGGGCGCGCAGCGGCAAGAGCCGTCTGGCCGTAGAACTGGCCCGGCAACGGGGCGGTGATGTTTTCTTCGTAGCCACGGCCGAGGCCCGTGACGCGGAGATGAAGCGGCGCATCAAGGCGCACCGCGAGGCCAGGCCATCAAGCTGGAAAACCATGGAAGCCACGACGCATCTCGGCGCCCAGATTGCCCGAAACATCGGAAATGCGCGTACGGTGATAGTCGACTGCGTCACCCTGCTGGTGAACAATATATTCGAGCAACACAATGAAACCACTGATGCTTCTAAACTTGAAAAAGCGGTCGAAGCCGAGATAAAAGAACTGCTTGACTGCATGGCACATTCGAAAGCCCTCTATATCATCGTCAGCAACGAGGTCGGCCTGGGCATTATCCCTGCCGATAACGTTTCCAGACTGTACCGGGATTTACTGGGGAGGGCCAACCAGGCGCTCGCCGCCCGCGCCGACGAGGTCTACCTGCTGGTGGCCGGGATACCGATAGCCATTAAGAAACCGCTTGAGAACCATTGACAGCTAAATGCCATTAGTGTATCATAGGCTCATTACTCTAAAATCGTGTTTTAAGGAGTGTGAAATATGCCATATTATGTCATGTTGACCAAGCTGACCGATGCCGGCCGAAAGACCATCATGCGGAACCCCGGCCGTATCTGGGAGGTGAATAAAGAGGTCGAGGACATGGGCGCGAAAATAATCTCCCAGTACTCGCTGCTCGGCGAATACGATTTCATCAATATCCTCGAGGCCCCGAGTAACACCGTCATCGCCCGGGTCTCGGCGGCGCTGGGCTCCCGGGGTACGATGGAACCGCTGACAATGTCGGCCATCACCACCGAAGACCTGGTTAAAGAAATCCAGATGGCCAAAGCCCTCGATAAATAATACCGAGCTTGAATAACCCGCAGCAATCATCCGGCGTCGAAAAATAAAGCGTACGTATAATATTACCGGAAAAACGGGCTCCGGAGTTCCACCGGAGCCCGATATTGTTATCTTTTTTCACCTTCCTCCCCCGGTTATCTTATAATAGAACCAGTCCGGGTTTAATCAAAGGAAAGACGATGGTCGGCCCGCTGGAAATATTCCTCATTATCGCGGTGATTATTATCATCGCCGTGATAGCGCGCATCGTAAGGACGGGCCGTAGTGCCGCCGGCCGGCCCACCAAAGGCCGGGCCGTAAGCTATCTGAACGGGGGCGGTATCACCCTGGTGATAATCGGCATCATTATCCTGGTGGCCGCCGTCAGCCTGTTCCGGTGGGTATTGCAGGGCTACCTGTGGGCGGTTGTCCTCATCGCCCTGGGCATAATGTTGATGGTCCTTTCCCGGAAAAAGAGGTAAGCTGCGATGACCACTCCGTCAAGACCCATGAAATGGTACAAAGACCTGGCCGATAAAAAAGGACGGCTCGGTGCCGGGGTCTTCCTCGTCGAAGGGGAAAAGGCCATCCGGCAGGTACTGGGCAGCCGGCCGGAGGCCGTTACCGAGATAATTGTGTCTCAAGAGCCGAATCCTGATTTCCGGAAATACCCGGTACGCCAGGTCTCCCCAGGCCAGTTCCGCTACTTCAGCAGCACGCGGACGCCGCCGGGAATCGCCGCCGTGGTCAAGATACCGCCGGATGCTTACTCCGCCCGCCCGCCCGCGGCTGCCGGTCGGAAAGTCCTGCTGCTGGAGGATATCCAGGACCCCGGCAATGCCGGCACGCTCATCCGCACCGCCGCCGCTTTTGATTTCTCCGGGGTGGTTCTCACCGACAAATGCGCCGACCCCTTCTCCCCCAAGGTGGTACAGGCGACCGCCGGAGCGGTTATTTCCCTGTGGGTCAGGGCTACGGCGCAATATATGGAACTCGCCGGTTCCCTGCGGGAAAAGGGGTATGCCCTCGTCGCCGCCGAGCTTGATGGAAAAGACGAGCCGGAGGTATTACGGCGCGAGAAAATAGTCCTGGCTTTAGGCAACGAAGG
>CAYWZO010000056.1:3487-10804 GCA_964462865.1 uncultured Dehalococcoidaceae bacterium
GATAAGGAGTGGCCATGGCACAAAAAATACCGGGAAATTCGCCTTTTAACAACAAACGCTACCATCATATCGGCGTCGTCGTCAGGGACATGGAAAAAACGATTGAATATCTATCATCCATCGGCATCGGGCCTTTCGGCATGTCCGGCGGGCAGAAGTGGGCAGAGGTACCGTTCCGGGGCGAGTTGCACGGCCAGCCCGCCGCCTGGAAGGTGAAAATCAGCAACGCCCGGCTCGGCACCGGCGAGCTGGAACTGCTCCAGCCCAGCGGCGGGAAATCGCTGTTGCAGGAGTTCCTGGACGCCCACGGCGAAGGGCTGCACCACATCGGCTACCTGACCGATAACCTGGCTAAAGATATCAAGGCCCTTGCCGCGCAGGGCGTGAAAGTCCTGACCAGTGCCTCCGCAGATAAGGGGGGCTTCGCCTACTTCGATACCGGCGGCGCCGGTGGTATCGTTACCGAGCTAAGGCAGTTAAAATAAGGAGATAAAAAGCTTATGAAAGCAGCCGTATTGAGAGGGATAGGAAACCTCAACGTGGAGGATGTGCCGGAACCACAGCCGGGCCCGGATGAAATCAAGGTAAAGATTGCTTGCTGCGGATTGTGCGGCACCGACCCCGAGAACATGGAAGGGCGGTTCGGGCTGATACCCCCGGAGGCCTATTTGAAGCCACAAATCCTGGGGCACGAAGCCTCGGGCACCATCGGGGCTATAGGTAAAAATATCAAAAATTATCAGGTGGGGCAAAGAGTGGCCTGTGATTTCAAGGGCGCCTGTGGGGCCTGCTACTACTGCCGTAATAAGATGGAGCACTTCTGCCAGCAGCTCAAACACGCTACCGGCTCCTTCGCCGAGTACGCCGTCTATCCCGAAAGCGCGATATACGCTTTGCCGGACGATATCGGCCTGGAGGCCGGCTCCTTCCTCGAGCCGGTATCGGTGGCCGTCCATGCCATCGATATCGCCAACGTCCGTCCCGGCAGCACGGTCGCCATCTCCGGCGCCGGCCCCATCGGCCTGCTGTGCTTGCAGGTGGCCCTCAAGGCGGGGGCCGCCCGGGTCATGGTCTCCGAGCCGGTACCCGGGAAACGCGAGGTAGCCAGGAAGCTGGGCGCCGACGTAACGGCCGACCCTTATAAAGAAGACCTGATACAACTCGGCAACGAATTAACGGAGGGGCGGGGGTTCGATACCGTCATCGAGGCCAGCAGCGACCTCGAAGCGGCCAAACAGGCCGTCTACCTGGCGGGCAATTGCGGCACCGTCGTCTGGGTGGCGGTCTATCCCAAGGAGGCGGAAATCGGCGTTCCGCCTTTCCACATGTACGCTAAAGAGCTGACCATCCGCTCGGTCTTTGTTTCCCCCTACTCGTTCCCCCGGGCGCTGACCCTGATACCCAAGCTCGATATCAAGTCGCTCATCACGGACATTATGCCTTTAAAAGATATCAAAAAAGCCTTCGAGCTCCACAAGACCAGGAAGCCGATAAAGATATTAATACAACCTTAATTATTATTGTCATTCCCGCGAAGGCGGGAATCCAGGGGTAGCGAAATCAGGAGGTCATTGCGAGCGAAGCGTGGCAATCCCTGTGTTGAATTCGTTACAATGATTGAGATTGCCACGTCGACCCGATTTCATCGGGTCTCCTCGCAATGACGCTTAACTAGTGAGGTGTATATGACGGAAAAAATCAACTGTAAAAAGTGCCGGATGCTCCTCTACTTCGGCGAGGAGATAAAGCGCCGGCTCTACATGCGGGCGATACCATCGGAGGAAACGGTGCTGGGGTTCTACGGGAATAAATGTCCCCGCTGCGGCGCCAGGCTTACTCTAAAAACGGTCGCTATCAGGACGGAAGGGCGGAAAAAATATGTCGCACGATGACAAACTTATCAGGTCCCTGGAAAAGAAGGCCGACCGGATACGGCGTAACTGCTTCGATATCTTCGCCTCGACACAGATGGGCCACGGCGGCGGCACGATGTCCATCATCGATATCATCACCGCCCTTTACTTCCACCATATCAAGTTCGACCCCAAAAATTGCGACTTGCCGGAGCGCGACCGCGTCGTGCTCTCCAAGGCGCACTGCTGCGAGGCGATTTACGCCGCCCTGGTGGAGCTGGGCGTTTACCCCAGGGAGACGCTTTCGACCTACTACTGCTACGGCTCGCCGTTCCAGGGCCACGCCGACCGATGGTGCACGCCGGGCATCGACTATTCCGGCGGTTCGCTGGGGCAGGGCCTTTCCTTCGCGGCGGGCCTGGCCTACGCCGAAAAACTGAAGTCGGCCATCAAGGACATCAACTTCGGCCAGGGCGGGTTTTTACAGAGGTACATCGTGCGTATGGACCCGCTCTACCGCTGCTACTGCATCCTGGGGGACGGCGAATGCCAGGAGGGCATGGTCTGGGAGGCCGCCATGTTCGCCGCCAAGTACAAGCTGGACAACCTGATAGCCATCGTGGACTACAACAAGTTCTCCCTGGACGGGCCCACCAACGAAATCATGAACCTGGAGCCTTTCATTGAAAAGTGGAAGGCCTTCGGCTGGTGGGTCACCGAAATCGACGGTCATGACATCCGCCAGATAGTCGAAGCCCTCGACCTGGCCAGCCGGATGTACGGCGATTACCGGCCCAAGTGCATCATCGCCCATACCGTCAAGGGCTACGGCGTGCCCGCCTGGGAGACCGAACACATCCACCTGGGGCGGGGTGATGTCATCATGCGGGGCGTTAAGGAAGGGAGAGAGAAATATGCCGACCTTCAATAAATACGTCCAGATCGAAAACAAACCCGATAACGTAGCGGCGGGGCTGGAGAAAGCGATTACCGCGGCGGCGGCGAAAAACGACCGCATCATCGCCGTGCTGGAAGACATGGGGTTCCCGGGCATGCTCTGGTTCAAGCAGCATGCCCCCGACCGCACGATGGAGTGCGGCATCGCCGAGCAGAACGCCGCCGTGGTGGCCGCCGGCCTGGCCGCGGAAGGCTTTATCCCGATAATCAATAGCTTCCTCTTTGCCAACGTCGGCCGGGCCTTCAACCCGATACGGCAGAGCATCCTCGTTGACCGCTTCAACGTTAAATTCATCGGGCGCGAGGGCGCCTGGGGCGAGACCGGCATCTCGCACAATACTATTGAAGGTATAGGCTCCACCCGCCCGCTCCCCAACCTGGTGATATTGAACCCGGCGGACGCCGTCGAAGCCGAAAAGGCCGCCGAGGCCATGCTCCAGTACATCGGGCCGGTGCTCTTGAGGCAGGAGTCCAGCCCGCCCCCGATGAGGATATTCGCTCCCGACGCCCCCTTCGACATCGGTAAAGCGTTCGCGGTCAAAGACGGTAAGGACGCTACCATCATCGCCACCGGCTACATGCTGACCGAGGCGATAAGGGCCATAGATATCCTGGAAAAAGACGGACTGGACGTGGGCATACTTGACATGTGTACCCTCAAGCCTCTGGACGACGAAGCGATAATCAAAGCGGCGGAAGCCACTGGCGCCATCGTCACCGCGGAGAACGGCAGTGTCGTCGGCGGTCTGGGCGACGGAGTGGCGGCCATACTATCGGAAAACCTCCCCACCCCCCTTGTCAAGGTGGGCGTCGAGGACGAGTTCAGCCAGTCCGGTAAAATCACCGGGGACATCGACGAGCTCAAGGTGCACTTCGGTCTGCGGGCCGAGGATATCGCCGTGTCCGTTAAAGAGTGTATCGCTAAAAGAGAAAGGCTGAAAAAGAGTAAATAGAATATTGTCATTTTATAATGATCCGTTTTTTATGTCTTGAGTGCTGATTTGGAATTGGGTCGCTACCTCGTAATGACAGGCCCTATCCGGTGCTGCTTTACCTCTTTTAATAATTATTTAACATTTGCCTGCTATATTTGATTATATTTAAAAACAGGTCGCTGGACTCGCTGTAAAAAGGACCACGGATAGGAGTGATGCAGCTAAAAAGTGCTCAAGCGGTCATCACCCTGATACTGGCTATCATAATATTGACCGGCGGGATGAGTTGCGACTATATCACCGGAAAGGAAACAGGCGCTGACGGCAGCCGGCCGTTCTACCCGGAGCGCGTGGTGAATGTTCGCCTGGTGGCGGCGGAAGACGACTGGGAGTACCTTTTCCAAAATGCCATGGAGGAGCAATATATCAAAGCCGACCTGTGGTACGATGGCGAACTTATACCGGATATCGCCGTCAGGGCCAAAGGCAACTCGTCACTGAAGACCACGGCCAATTCAGGCTCCCAGAGATTCAGCCTGAAAGTTGACCTGAATTTTTTCAACTCCGCCCGAAATCTGTACGGGGTCAAGAAACTCTGCTTCAACAACGGCTTCAGCGACCCCACCTTTATCCGCGAGACGCTGTCTTATGAACTGTATGCCCGGATGGGAATCCCGGCTCCACGCACCGCTTTCGTTGACCTGTGGGCGAACGATACTCACCTGGGTCTCTACACCATGGTAGAGGCGATAGATAAGACCTTTATCGGCAACCATTTCGCTAACGATACCGGTAACCTGTATAAGCCTGAAATGCCGGCGGCTTTCCTCAACTGGACCGAAGCCGACTACAAAATACAGATGGCTAGATTCGGGATTACCGAGGCCGATAACCAGATGGGTGTGGAGGATATCAACCTGGGTGGCGCTAATCTGATGGAAATCCTGCAGGTCCTCAATGCCGGAGAAGCCGGCGGTGAACAGTCCAACCCTCCCCCCTCTCCCAACGCACCCGGAGTTGCCGCGGCGAACCAGCGGCGCAGTCTGGTCGAGCAAATGTGGTTGAAGACCAATGAAAACAAGCCCGACCATTCTCTCCTCTTCCGCTTCCTCGATGTCCTCAACAACGAACCCGATGAGACCTTCGCCACGGAAATCGAAAAGGTGCTCGATGTCGACGAGGCTCTCCGTTTCCTGGCGGTGTCTGCTCTCATCGTGCATCTGGACAACTATATCGCCATGGGCCATAATTACTATCTCTACGATAATAATGGCAAGTTCGTCATCCTTCCCTGGGATTTGAACATGGCCTTCGGCACCTTCAATTACGGCCTCAACCGCGACCAATTGATTAATTACTACATCGACGAGCCCACCGGAGGGCCGATGGCGGAGAGGCCGCTGGTTAAGCGGCTCCTTTCTCACCAACCGTATCTGGATACTTACCACGACTATCTGGAGCAACTGCTGGACGGGCCGTTTGCCGCGGCCAACGTGAATACCCGCATTGATGAGCTGGCCGCGCTGATACGTCCCTATGTAGCGGCAGATGAGCTCAAGTTTTTCGCCACCAGTCAGTTCGAATTGGGCATTGAACTCGACGCCAGAGGCGGCGCGCCCGGTGCCGGCCCCAGGTCCATCGGCCTTAAAGCTTTTGTCACGGAACGCGGCAAGTCAGTCAGGGAGCAGCTGGAAGGGACAAGAAAGTCCGGTCCCGGCGACGGCAGCGGTAACGGCGGCAGGTTCGGCAACCAGCCTGCTCCCGTTCCGCTCCGGCAGCCCCGACAGTTACCCAGGCAAAGGAATTAGTCCGTAAGCCATGATAAATATCGATCAGACCAGCGCCAATAAAGCCCGGGTAGACCAGCGGATAGAGCGGAAATTCTTCATCCCGCCCCGCCATATCGGGTTTGCCTACGCGCTGCTGCGGCAGTTCTGCCTTCCGGACGCTCAATACCCCGCCGAACAGGTCAACAGCCTGTACTTCGACACCGCCGACCTCGAACAGTATAGCCGGTCGTCCTCCGGAGAATACCACAAGGACAAAGTGCGGATACGCTGGTACTACACGCTCGATGCCTACCGGGGAGAAGTACCCGTATTCCTGGAACTCAAGTCCCGGGACGGATTTACCAGTTATAAACAGAGGCAGGAACTGCTGGCCCCCGTACAGCAGCTTGAAACGGGCAGGCTGGCTCACGGCGTTATACCCGCGACCACGCTTATCAATACTATCATCAGCTTCGGTTACCACCCGGAAATGCCCCTCGCCCCCGTCATCGTGATATCTTACTGGCGCTACCGGTTCACCGAGATACTCACCGGCACGCGGGTAACCCTCGACTACAATATCCGCTCAACAGTTGTTCGGCATGAGTTGGGCTACGGAGAAAAAGAGCTGAAGTTGGCCGGGGGCGTTATCGAAGTAAAAGGCCATAAAATAGAACTGCCGGTAACGCTGCGGCGCATGAGGTTGCTGGACCTGGACTGGAGCCGTTTTTCCAAATACTCATCCTGCCTCGACGCGCACCTGGCAGAGCCGGGCACCGAGGCGCGGCTGTGGCCCTCCGGCAGAACCAACGAATATTAAAATACTAAAAGGAGCCAGAATCATGTGGGAAGATTTTATCCAGTATCTTGAAGGTCTGCAGTCTCCGGTCGGTCTGGTGGAGGGGATTATCGCGGTGGGCTTTTCGCTGGTAGCCGCCATCGTATGCTATCTTATGTACCACTTATTTTACGGGTCGCGGCATATCGGCGCCGGGGTCCACCGCACCTTTATCATCGGCGGTCCGGCCATAACCGCCCTTTTTCTGGGCATCCAGACATCAATTCCCCTGTCGCTGGGTCTGCTGGGGGCGCTTTCCTTTGTCCGCTTTCGTACCCCGGTCAAAGACCCGGCAGAAATCGGGTTTCTCCTGCTGTTGATTGCATCGTCCATCGGCGCCGCCACCAGTAATTTCCTGATTACCGGCCTGCTGTTCCTCGCCGCCTTCATCGCGCTGGGTATCCAGTGGCTGACGCGCAACCGGATTACCCTGTTTGCGAGGGGACACCTGATGATATCGGTTGACCAGGCTTCTTTTTCCTCCCTGGATAAGAGGCTGGCCGCATTTCTCAAAGAAAAGCTACGCGGTTTGAGCCTGGAGACCATGTCCACGCTGGACGACCGGGTCAGTCTGCATTACCACTACCGGAAACAGTCCGGCTTTGACTGGACGGCCTTCACCAATGAACTTAACCAGCTCGCCGGTCCGGCCAAAGTGGATATATTTATCAATTAGGTAAGATGAAAATATCAATACCGATGCGACGGTATCGCCATCACCCGGCCTGACATTACCACCACTTTTTATAGCGCAACCCATTCCCCACACTCAGCGGCTTTTCTGGCATATCCGGTCCCGTTTGCATTTGGTTGCTGGCCGATACTCACCCCCTGTGTCCCCCTCTCAAACAGAGGCATACATAAAGAGCCATAAGCATTATGTTTGAGAGGGGGAGAGATTTTAGAGAGGGGGCTTCGCCCCCTCTCTCTCTTACACTCCCCTCCCAACAAAGCCGAGGTTTCCT
>CAYWZO010000057.1:0-10562 GCA_964462865.1 uncultured Dehalococcoidaceae bacterium
AGAGTCTCAAGGCCAGGACCTCGAAAGACATCTACCTGGGTGAAATCGTGCTGAAGAAGTAGCTGTCAGCTGACAGCTACTTAGAAAGGATAAAATGGCAGGAATAGTATCGTACGGGGCTTACCTACCGTGGTTTCGCTTGAGCCGTGCGGAAATAGCGCGGGCCTGGAACCTGGCGGCCACGCCCGGGGAAAGGGCCGTGGCCGGCTATGACGAGGACAGCCTCACCATGGCCGTGGCCGCCGCCCGGGACTGCCTGAAAGGTATCGACCGGGCGAGTATCGATGGCCTGTACTTTGCCTCGACTACCGCGCCTTATAAAGAAAAGCAGAGCGCGGCCACCATCGCCGCGGTGCTGGGCCTGCCGCCGGAAGTGGTCACCATGGACTTTTCCGGCTCTTTACGTTGCGGCTCCGGCGCTTTCAAAGCGGCCGCAGATGCTGTCGATAGCGGCGCGGCGCAGCACATCCTGGTATGCGTGGCAGACGTCCGGCCGGCTTACCCCTCCGGGCCGCAGGAAATGAGTTTCGGTGATGGCGCCGCCGCCGTGCTGGTCGGCAAGAAGCAGACCATCGCCGATATCAGGCATTTCTATACCAGATATTATGAAATCCAGGATACCTGGCGGTCGGACCGGGACACTTTCGTCCGCTCCGCGGAGGACCGCTTCGCCATGGAAGAAGGCTATGTGGACGTCATGGTGGAGGGTATATCCTCTTTGTTGAGGAAGTCCGTCCTGACCGCGAAGGATTTTTCCCGGGTGGCGCTCAACTCGCCCAATACGCGCCAGCTGCGGACGGTGACGCAGAAGCTGGGCTTCGATGAGAAAAAGCAGGTGCAGGATGTACTGCACATGTCGGTGGGGGATACGGGCAGCGCTATGTTCTTAATGAGCCTGGTGATTGCCCTGGAGCAGGCCAGCGCCGGCGAAAAAATCATGCTCGCCTGCTATGGCAACGGCTGTGATGCCTTCGTCCTGGAAACAGCCGGGCTAATCGCCGGAGCCAAAGACCGGCGGGGCATCGCCAGACACCTGGCCTCAAAAAGCCTGATTACCAATTATAACAGGTACCTGCGCTGGCGCGAGCTGGTGCCGGTGCAGCCCGCCGCCCGCCCGCCGCTGGAACTCCGCCAGCCTTCGCCCGTGGCCCAGTGGCGCGAGGTACCCTGGGAGCTGCGCCTGACGGGTACTAAATGTCATAATTGCGGCACGCCGCAGTACCCGCCGCAGCGCGTCTGTATCAACTGCCAAACCAAAGACAAATTTGAGCCTTACGACTTTGCTGATAGACCGGCCAAAGTGTTTTCGTTCTCTCATGACTACGTGATGCAGACCGTCGACCCGCCGGTCACGGTGACATTCGTGGATTTCGAGGGCGGCGGCCGGCTCATGTGCGATATGACCGACCGTGACCCGGCGGCGATAAAGGTGGGCCTGCCGCTGGAAATGACCTTCCGCCGTCTTTATTACGTCGGCGGCATTTACAACTACTGGTGGAAGTGCCAGCCAGTAAGATGTTAACCTGTATATAGGAAAAAAATGGATAGCATTAAAGATAGAGTGGCCATTGTCGGCATGGGCTGTGTCAAGTTCGGCGAGAACTGGGGACAGAGCCTGGAGGACATGGTCATTGACGCTGCCTATGAAGCCTACCAGGACGCGGGTGTCGACCCTAAAGATATCCAGGCGGCCTGGTGGGGGAGCGTCTTTGCCGGGGAGACGGGCCAGATACTGGCCGCCCCACTCAAGCTGGCCTATATACCTGTCACCCATGTCGAGAACGCCTGCGCCACCGGCTCGGAGGCGATACGGGCGGCCTGTTACGCCATCGCCGCCGGCATCTACGATATCGTCCTGGCGGTGGGGGCGGAAAAGTTAAAAGATACCGGTTACTCCGGACTACCGCAGACAAGGCCGATCGCTACCTGGAGCTACCGCCTGACAACGCAAACGCCGGCGGCGGTCTTTGCCATGATGGCTAACGGCTATTTTGCCAAGTACGGGCTGACCCATAAGGACGGTAAGAAACTGCTGGCGCAAATCGCCGTAAAAAACCATCACAACGGCTCGCTCAATGAAAAAGCGCATTTCCAGCGGGAAATCACGCTGGAGCAGGCGGTGAACGCCCCCATGGTGGCTTATCCCCTCGGCCTGTATGATTGCTGCGGCGTTAGTGACGGCGCAGCGGCCGCCATCGTCACCCGGGCCGACCTGGCCAAAAAGTTCCGCCCCGACCCGGTCTATATCAAGTCTGTACAGATTTGCCAGGGGCCGCGGGAAGGCTGGCTAAGCCAGTCCTACGATTTCGCCCATGTGGAAGAGACGTACCGAGGCGGCGTGGCGGCCTATCAGGAAGCGGGCATTAAAGACCCCCGGAAGGAAATCAGCATCGCCGAGGTGCACGACTGTTTTTCCATCACCGAATTGACCATCATGGAGGACTTGCAGTTCAGCCCGCGGGGCAAGGTCAGGGAAGATATCGAGGCCGGGACCTATACCCTGGAGGGGGCGCTGCCCGTCAACACGGACGGCGGCCTGAAATGCTTCGGCCACCCCATTGGTGCCACGGGACTGCGCATGCTGTACGAAGTCTATAAGCAGTTGCAGGGAAAGGCCGGGAAGCGTCAGGTGAAAAATCCGCGCCTCGGCCTGACACATAACCAGGGCGGTGAACCGGGCGCCGCTACCGTCAGTGTACTCATCGCCGGGAACGAATTAGGCTAGTAAATGGTAGGGACTTGAAATGAGCGAAGAAAAATTACTGCGTAAAGTCATTATTACTGCTGCCATTACCGGGCAGGGTGCCACGCCGGTGATGTCTGAATACCTGCCGCTGACCCCGAAGCAGATTGCCGACGACGCCGTCAAGGCCTGGGAAGCCGGGGCGTCTATCGTCCACATCCACGCGCGCAAACCCGAGACCGGCGAGCCCACGCCCAGCCTGCCTATCTTCCGCGAAATCGTCACGGATATTAAAAAACGGTGCAACGTGGTCATCAATATCACCACTGGCGGCGCCGGCACCCCAGACGAAAGAATCAAGGTGGTGCCGGAGTTCAAGCCGGAAATGGCTACCCTCAACTGCGGCTCCCTTAGCGGCACGGCGATACAGGTCTACGAGCGGATGAAGGACAAAATCAAGTACGAATGGGAAAAGAAGTTCCTGGCGCGCGAGGAGTTTATCTTTGAAAATACCTACAAGATGATGCGCGAGTACAGCCAGGCCTGCCGCGAGAACAACACCCGGCCCGAGCTGGAAATCTGGGACATCGGCCAGATAAGCGCGGTGAAGTACATGATTGACCGCGGCTACGTCGATACGCCTGTGCACCTGCAGTTCGTTATGGGCGCTTTGAGCGGCATGCCGGCCACCGTCAGCACGCTGGTCTTTGTTTTCGAGCGCACCCGTGAGGTGCTGGGCAACTTCTCCTGGTCGGTGGCGGCCGTCAGCCGGGACCAGATACCTATCGGTGCCGCTACCCTGGCAATGGGGGGCCATGTGAGGGTCGGGCTGGAGGACAGCCTCTATGCCGGCTACGGGCGCCTGGCCAGGAGCAGTGCCGAGCAGGTGGAACGCATCGTGAAAATCGCCGCGCAGATGAGTATCCAGCCGGCCACTCCCGACGATGTCAGGCAGATGCTCGGGCTGAAGGGAATTGATAAAGTCAACTATTAGTCGCCGGGCTGTTTACATAAGGAGCGACGGAAGGAGGCCAGGGACATGAAACCGGAAGTGCATTATGCCGGCACCAAGAAACCGGATGTGTTTTCCGCGGCTGGCTCGCAGGATACCAAGATACAGCGCAGAACGCCGAACGCTGGAACGCCTGGGCGAAATCCGTTATCTGTAAAAAACTCGCCGAGCGCGTTGAGGCCAAGCTGACCAGGCCCTGAAAAACATGGTGCGGTGACCTTTAGGCCAGCGCCGCTTTCCGGCGGTAATAGCCGATTAGCTCGTTAACGGCTCCGGCAGCCTCGGCTACGCTCGGGAAAAACGGCAGGCCTTCCCTGACCAGTAGCGACCTCAATTCGGCGCGCGTCCGGTGGATGTAGCTGTCCATTTCTTTGATACCGGGTGACCTTTCATCGAAGATGACCAAGAACGGCCGGGCGCTTTGCCGGCTGATTTTAACATATCCCTCCATGTCCTCTCTCAGGTGCTGGATAAAGGCTTCCCGGCTGAACGGCGGGTCTTCTTCGGCATCGGCGGCGATGAAATCGAAGACAGGGTGGGCGACAATTTCCGAGAGGACATCCGTCATGGTGAGCGGGTCGCCGGGCATTATCGATATGTCCGCCGGATTGTCCAGCCAGTCCCATAGCTGGGAACCCCGTTGCTTCAATTTGTTGCGGATTTCACGGGGCAGGGGAGGGACGGTAAATCCGTTCTCTTCCCACTCGTCGGCGGAGAGCACGCTGCGCCCGCCCCCTGCGCCGACGATGCCCACGTTTTTCCCTTTTATCGGCGGCAGGAACGAGAAGGCCACCGCCAGGTTCACCATCTGGTCCAGGTTTTTGGCCGGCACCGCACCCGCCTGCCGGATGGCCGTCTCCCAGAGATTGGTCGAGCCGGCCAGCGAGGCGGTGTGCGACAGCGCCAGCCTCGTCCCCACGGCGGTCCGGCCGCCCTTACAGATGACGACCGGCTTTTTGGCGGCGGCCTGGCGGACCAGCTCCAGGTATTCCCGGCTGTTACCCCGCAGCCCCTCGATATAGCTTAATATAACCCCGGTCTCCGGGTCGTCAACAAAATACCGCAATAAATCAATCTCGTTGATGTCCAGGGCGTTGCCGTAGCTGACCACCTTGCTGAAGCGGACGCCCCGCAGGGCGGAGATATGGATGAGGTCGGTCGAATTGCCGCCGCTCTGAATCAGCGCGCCCACCCTACCCGGTTCCCGGGGAAAATCAAACCCGAAGGAGAGGCCTGTCTTCGGGCAGAAGATACCCAGGCAGTTGGGCCCCAGCACCCTGATGCCGTACTCGCGGGCCCGCTTCAGGATTTCTGCCTCCAGCTTCCTGCCCTCGGGGCGGCCGGTCTCGCTGGCACGTCCCGCCAGGATGTGCACCGCTCTGGCGCCTTTGCGGGCGGCCTGAACCAGGATGTCCGGGGCGTTATTCACGCCGATAACATGGATGACGTAGTCAATACTGCCGGGGACTTCATCCAGGTTGGGGTAGGCCTTCACTCCCAGTATCTCGGGCTGGCGCGGGTTGATGGGGTAGAGTTTCCCGTGGTATCCGTAACTTAGCAGGTGTTGCGTGAAGGAGTAACCGTAGGTCGTCGGGTTTTCCGAGGCGCCCACAATGGCCACGGATGCTGGTTTGAAAAGGAACTCTAGAGAGTTATCTGACACCTAAAATTTATCCATAACGATGAGATAACCGGTATATTTTTACGTTTTGATAGTTACGTTAAAAGATGCTCGATTGGATTTTCTAATCCCGATAGTATTCCTGATAACCCGGAGGTTATTTTCTGTAGACGCCATACTCCCTGGCCGCTTCTACCATCGCCCGGAGGTTTTCTATTTTCGGGCCACTTCCCACGGTGCCTGCCGCCAGGATGTAGCCGCCGCCTTTTCCGCATGTCTCGATGAGCTTGCGGCAGTGCTCTTTGACAGCTTGCGGTGTTCCGATCAGTACCAGCGAGATCGGCACGTTGCCCATGAGGCAGCACTTTTCGCCGAGTATTTTCTTCGCCCGGGACATGTCCGTCCGGTCGAAGTACCAGAGCACCTCACCTTTGCCGAACTCGTTGACCCTCTCCAGGCGCGTGTTGTAGCTGCCCTCGGCAAAGTGTCTCTGGATAAGACCTTCCTTGATAAAAGCATCCATCATTTTTTTCAGGGGCGGCCAGTAAAAAGTATCGAACTGCTTTTCCGACATCCAGCCGTCGGCGCCTTTATGGAGAGGGTAACCAACCGTCAGTAGATTGCCGAACTGCGGCGATTTCAAGACTGTGTTAATGGAGATGTCCGCGACAATGTCCATGGCTTTCAGCAGTTTGTCCGGACGGCGGAACATGTCCTGCATGATACCTTTGGTGCCGCGCAGGGTATCTCCGATGATGTCAAACGGGGCCTTGGCAAAGGTTCTTACCGCCATCGGGAACCCGTGGGCGGCGCTACCGCCCGTGGATTGCCCGGCCAGTTTCGCCAGGCGCTGGTATTCCTTACCAACATCAAGCAGTTTCTGCAAGGACTCCTGCACTTTGGGATTGGCCAGTGGCATGAAGTTCGGGATATGGACGTCCTCTACGATGTCCGTCAGCGGGCGGAACTGGCTGAACCCTTCGAAGGCGCCGAAGACGCGGGGCAGGTAGGTCCTCAACCAGAAATCTGAAGGATCGCGCATGAAATCGTCGTACTCATCCGCTCTCATATATTCTCCTTCGATGTACTGGAACCCCGGGGCGGTCTCGGGGATACCGTGACCCGGCCAGGCGTAGATTTTGTAATCAAGCAGTTCCAGCACCTGGCCGGGACTGATGAGCATGGGGCTGGCGTAGTATTCCAGTTCCTCGGAATATTTTTTGTTAAATTCAGCATAGATCTGCAAGGTTTTCTCATAATTGTACATGGCGGTGTGGTTATTGATACCGGCCATTTGCAGGGGCAGGTTGGACACCGGAGGGGTGACCGGCACTCTATCCGGTTCCCGCACGTTGTAGACATCCACCATCCGCTGCGCTCTAATCTTATAGGCCTTTTTCGCTTCCTCGCTGACGAAGTTGATACCCTCCCCATTGAGGAATCTGTCGAGCCGGTACTGTCTTTTCTGCGCCGGTGTTAGCTGTGCCCAGTCCTCCGGGAGTTTCGGCTGCGTGCCCATGGGCCTGCCCATCGTCATCGTTATTACGCTCCTCTATATTATTAGTTGCTCGCGCTTCCGGGCTCTGCTGCGGTGACAGTAACAAGTATAACATAATCGGTCGTTGGCATGGCAACACGGCCTGGTGCGTTAGCGTGTGGCTGAATTCCGGCTGGGGAAAAAGAATGCCCCCAATGGAATTCGAATCCATGTTACCGGCTTGAAAGGCCGATGTCCTAGGCCACTAGACGATGGGGGCTTACCAGTTAAGTATAGCAAAGAAACTTTTGCCGGACAACGTTCGCTGCCTGAAGGCGACAGGTTTGGATGGCTGAATAATCGGTGATAATGATTTAAGAAGAATTATTGAAAAAGTAGTATAATATATAGCCTCTGGTATTATGAGCGCTATCGATGAAATCAAACAAAAAATAGATATCGCCGAGGTCATCGGCCAGTACACCACGCTGAAAAAAGCCGGCCGCAACCTCACGGCGCTGTGCCCGTTTCATAGTGAAAAACACCCCTCCTTTTTCGTCTACCCGGAACGGCAGAGCTGGCACTGCTTCGGTGCCTGCAATACCGGCGGCGACGTCTTCTCCTTCATCATGAAGAAAGAAGGCATTGACTTCGGCGAGGCGCTGCGTCTGCTGGCGCAGCGGGCGGGCGTCGTCCTGCCGGCGCGCACCGAACCGGGCATTAAAAAAGAGGAGAAAGAAGAGCTCTACCGCGCCAATGAAGCGGCCGCCCTGTATTTTAACAACCTGCTCCTCAACGCCCCGGCGGCGGAGAAGGCGCGCGACTACATCGCCAAACGCGGGTTCACCCCCGGGACCGTGGCCGATTTCCAGCTCGGTTTCAGCCTCGATTCATGGGAAGCCCTGAAAACGCACCTCCTGGAAAGGGGCCATCGCGAGGCCGACCTGCTGACCGCCGGTCTCCTCTACCAGGCGGAGGACGGCCGCACTCACGACCGCTTCCGCGGCAAGCTCATGGTTCCCATCCGCGATAGTCGCGGCCGGGTTACGGGCTTCGGCGCCAGGGTGCTGGACGACTCCTTGCCCAAGTACGTCAACTCCCCCCAGACCCCCACCTTCGATAAAAGCGCCACGCTTTACGGCATCGACCGTGCCGCCGCGGCGATAAGACAGCAGGACATGGCCATCATCATGGAAGGCTATATGGACGTCATCACCGCTCACCAGAACGGTATCACCAACGTTGTCGCCTCCATGGGCACGGCGATTACCGAAACCCAGGTGAGTACCCTAAAAAAATTGAGCCGGAACCTGGTCCTGGCCATGGATGCCGATGCCGCCGGCGAGGAGGCCATGCTGCGAACCGTGGGCTACGAGAATATCCTTAATTCGGAAATACGGGTCGTCATTATGCCGGAGGGTAAAGACCCTGACGATGTTATCCGCGAGGACATCAATAACTGGCAGAAGCTGGTCAGCCGCGCCGTGCCGCTGGTAGATTTTATGTTTGAAAAGGATACCTTAAAGCTCGACCTGACCGCTGCCCGGGACAAGTCCCTCGCCGTGGAAAAACTGCTGCCGGTACTGGCCGGTATCAATGACCCCATCCGCCAGGCGCATTACCTGCAAAAGCTCGCCGGCCTGGTCAAAGTGGACATGAATACCATCAAGTTAGCGTTAAGCCGTTTGAAGCAGCCACCGGCCAGACGCCGGGCGGCGCCCCCCGCGCCGGTGCTTCACCTCGCCAAAGACCGGCCGGAAGAATACTGCCTGGCCCTGCTTTTACAGAACCCGGAGCTCAACGAACACCTGGAAGAGCTTGATGCGGAATATTTTGAAAACAGTGAAAACCGGGTCATACTCACGGCGTACAAAGATACCCCCGATGTGGTATCATTAAAAGAGCGGGTAGACCCGGCCATTCACGAACATCTCGATACCATCATTAACCGGAGCCTGCCGGCGTTAAGGAACAACCTCGGGCTGAAATTCATTGATTGCGTTCTGGAACTCCGGAAGAGATACCTGAAAAGCCTGGCGGCCCGCCAGGCCGAGTCAGGTGCCATAGAAGATGACCAGGCCTGGCTTGAAAAAGATTTGGAAACCATCAGGCGCCAGTTGAAAGAACTTGACGCGCGCCGGAGTAGAAAGCATAATTCTTCTTAGATAGTACAAGGAGCTGATTATGGACGGTGAAATGGACGGACTGGACGGATTCCGGGCTAGTGAACATTTTGAGGAGATGCCTCCCCATGAGGAGCTTGATGTCGAACCCAAGGTAGGGGCGATTTATGAAAGCGATGTCGAGCCGGGTGACGAACTCGGCGCCGAAGACGTCGGTGAGGCCGACGAACTCTGGGCCAAGGCTAAAGATTTTAACCTCGATAAGGGTGATGAGGCGCTGGACCTTGACCTTGAGCTGCCGACGGAGGAAATTGCCGAGCAGGATATCACCGATGACCCCGTGCGTATTTACCTCCACGAAATCGGCCGCGTGCACCTGCTTACCGCCGAAGACGAGAAAAATCTGGCCCGGCATATGGAAGAAGGTAAATACCTCAATCGCATTAAGCAGGCATACGCCGATAAAAACGGCCGCCAGCCTTCCGGCACCGAGGTAATTCTGATAATCCTCAAGAACCTGGCCGGTGCCGCTCCTCTCATCTCTCTGCTTCAGAATGAGTTCGGCCTGAAAAAGATGGATAAATTCATCGAGAGTATCTATGATGAACAGTTACAGGCACACATCGATAATACTATTGAACCGCAGATAATAGTCAATATCGCCGCTAAACTGGGTATACCGGTTACCGAAACGGAAGAAATGCTAATCAAGCTGGCTCTCGGCAGCCGGCAAATCCCTGCCGAAGTCCGTGAGGCCATCAGCCGTAAAATTTCTCTACGCGATGTTGATAAACTGGTCACCGATAAGAAGTTGCTTGATGTCTTACAAACCTACGATAGGAAGTCCACGGCCCATTTCGCCGAAATCGTCCGCGAAGGCAAGAAGGCAGAGCGTCACCTTATCGAGGCCAACCTGCGCCTGGTGGTCAGCGTGGCCAAAAAGCATATCGGACGCGGTATGTCCCTCCTCGACCTCATTCAGGAGGGCAACATCGGCCTGATGAGGGCGGTGGAGAAATTCGATTACCGTAAAGGTTACAAGTTCAGCACCTACGCTACCTGGTGGATACGTCAGGCGCTGACCCGCGCCATCGCCGACCAGGCCCGCACCATCCGCATCCCGGTGCACATGGTGGAGACCATCAACCGCCTGCTCCGCATCTCCCGCCGTTTGGCCCAGGAGTACGGCCGCGAGCCCACCTCGCGGGAGATAGCCAAGGAGATGGAGGTCTCTTCCGATAAGGTGCGTGAGATTGTTAAAGTATCACAGCTGCCCATATCTCTGGAGTCGCCCATCGGCGAGGAAGAGGACAGTCCGCTCGGCAACTCCATCGAGGACAGAAACGCCCTGCCGCCGGTGGACATCGCTTCCAAGCAGCTTTTAAAGGAACAAATCGAGGACGTGCTGGGCACCCTGACCCCCCGCGAGCAGCGCGTGCTACAATTGCGCTTTGGACTGGAAGACGGCCGCAGCCGCACTTTGGAAGAAGTGGGTGTGGAGTTCAATGTGACGCGGGAACGCATCCGCCAGATTGAGGCCAAGGCCTTAAGAAAACTGCGCCACCCGAGCCGCAGCCGCAAGCTGAAGGACTATCTGGAGTAAATACGGGTTTGTCATTGCGAGGAGCGCCCTTACTCACCGAATA